>NZ_JBHXLV010000007.1:0-68941 GCF_042721685.1 Streptomyces sp. NPDC058459
CCGCCACGGTGGTGGCGGACACCGGCACCGGTGCGCCCGGCAGCCGCTCGGTGGACGGCTGCTCCTGGACGGGCCGGGGGATGTCCGGCTCGATCCAGTGGCGCTGGGGGCGCAGGGGGTGGCCCGGCAGGGAGACCTTGCGGGCGAACGGGACCGGGGTGCCGTCGGCCGGAAGCCGCCCGTTGGAGCCGTCCGCGATCAGCGCGTGGAGTCCCGCCCGCACTTCGGCGAGGTCCCCGGCGGTGAACGTGTGCGCCACCGGCTGCCGGCTGCGGCCCGCGAACAGGGTGTACGCGAGGTCCGGGAGCCGGATACCGGGGTGCTCGTCGAGGTGGACCAGCAGCCGGCGGGCGAGGTCGCTGAGGGCGTCGGCGTCGCGCGCGGAGAGGACGATCGGGTACGGCGTCGCCGGGTGGTCCTCGTCGTCGGGCAGGGCGGCGGGCGCCTGCGCCAGGACACAGTGCGCGTTCGTCCCCCCGATCCCGAACGAGCTCACCGCGGCGGCCCGCAGCGGCTCGGCGTCGAAGTGGACAGCGGCGCGCGGCACCTCGTACGGCAGCCGGTCCAGCCGCAGGAACGGGTTGGGCTCGTCGAGGTTGATCTGCGGCGGCACCGTCTGGTGGTGCAGCACGAGCGCCGCCTTGATCAGTCCGGTGACCCCCGCGGCGGCGTCCAGATGACCGAGGTTGGCCTTGAGACTGCCGATGAGGGTGCCCTCGGCCGGCGTACCGGCCGCGCGGTGCGCGGCGGCGAGCGAACTCAGCTCCAGCGGGTCGCCGACCGCCGTGCCGGTGCCGTGCGTCTCGATGTAGCCGATGTCGCCGACCGGGACCTGGGAGATCGCGGTCGCCTTGCGGATCACGGCCTGCTGTCCCGCCGTGCCCGGCGCGGTGAACCCGATCTTCGCCGAGCCGTCGTTGTTGAGGGCGCTGCCCCGGATGACGGCGTAGACGCGGTCACCGTCACGTCGGGCGTCGGCCAGCCGCTTGAGGACGACGACCCCGCAGCCGTTGCCCTTGATCGTGCCGGACGACTCCGCGTCGAAGACCCGGCAGTGCCCGTCCCGGGAGAGGATGCCGCCCTCCTGGTAGTCGTAACCGGTGGCCTGTGGGAAGGAGATGCTCACGCCCCCCGCAAGCGCCGCATCCACCTCGCCGTCGTTCAGGGCCCGGCAGGCCAGGTGCACCGCGGTCAGGGAGCTGGAGCAGGCAGTCTGCACCGTCATGGCGGGGCCGCGCAGGCCGAGCTTGTAGGCGACGCGGGTGGCCAGGAAGTCCTTGTCGTTGCCGAGCAGGACCGGGTACGTCAGCGCGGCGTCCGCCCGCTCCGCGGAGCGCAGGACGTTGAAGAGCAGGTACGTGGAGAGGCTGCCGGCCGCGTACACGGCGACGTTCGCCCCGCCCCCGGTGACCAGGCCCGCGTCCTCGGCGGCCTCCCAGGCGCAGGTGAGGAAGACCCGCTGCTGCGGGTCCATGAGGCGCGCCTCGCGCGGGGTGACGCCGAAGAAGTCCGCGTCGAAGAGGTCGGCGTCCGCGAGGTCGGCGCCGTAGGGCACGCGCGTGGGCGCGTCCACCTCCGCCGGGCTCAGTCCGGCGGCCGTCATCTCCTCGGCGGAGAAGCGCCTCACGGCCTCGCGTCCGGACAGGAGCAGCTCCCACAGCTCGGGCACGCTCGCGGCGCCCGGGAACCGGCCGGCCATGCCGACGACGGCGATCGGGCCGGTGAACGGATCAGGACGGTCAGGCATGTGTGGTCCCCCGTATGGCGTCGATGTGGGCGGCGAGCTGCCGCGTGGTGGTGTGCGTGAAGAGTTCGATCATTTCCAGGCCGTCGACCCCCAGCCGGTCCCGCAGCCGCCGGTGCACCTCGACCACATGCATGGACGAGCCGCCGATGTCGAAGAAGTTGTCGTCGGGCCCGAACGTCGCCGCGGGCAGCACGCCGCGCCAGACGTCCTCGACGATGGAGGCGGTGGAGGCGGTGTCAGGTGCCGCGGCCGGCCTCGGCGGGGCGTCGGTGGCCGACGGCGGCCAGGGCAGGGCCCGTTCGTCCACCTTGCCGTTGACGGTCAGCGCCAGCGCGTCCACCCTGACGACGCGTGACGGCATCATGTACGACGGCAGCAGCCGGCGCAGCACGGCACGCAACTCGGCGTCGCCGGGCAGGCCGCGACCGGCGAGGAAGGCGACGAGGGCGGGATGGTCGGCGTCCCGTTCGTCGAGGCGCACCGCGCATTCGTGGGCGCCGGGCAGCGACAGCAGTGCCGACTCGATCTCGCCCAGCTCGATCCGGAAGCCCCGTAGCTGGACCTGCTTGTCGATGCGCCCGAGGTGCACCAGGGTGCCGTCACGGCGGACCAGGCCGAGGTCCCCGGAGCGGTAGACGACCGCGCCGTCCCGCACCGGGAAGCGCTCGGCGGTCAGCTCGGGACGCGCGAGGTAGCCGCGGGTGACACCGGCGCCGCCGACGACCATCTCGCCCGGCACGTCCGGCGGGCACAGGTGTCCGTCCTCGTCGACGACACGCACCGTCAGGTCGGACAGCGGCCGCCCGATGGCGGAGGCCGTCTCGTACTGAGCGTCCTGCTCGGTGACCAGGTGGTAGGTGACGTGCACGGTCGTCTCGGTGATGCCGTACATGTTGATCAGCCGGGTGTGCCGCCCCATGAGTGCGAACCAGGGCTGAAGGGCCGCGTACCGCAGCGCCTCGCCGCCCAGCACGACGTAGCGCAGGGCGACGGCGTCACGGTCCTCGGGGCGCAGCACCTTCACGAGCTGGCCGAAGGCGGACGGCGTCTGGTTGAGGACCGTGACCTGCTCGCGCACGAGGAAGTCGCGGAAGGAGTCCGGTGACTTGGCGACGGTCTCGGGGACGACGGCCAGCCGTCCGCCGTACAGCAGCGCCCCGAAGATCTCCCAGACGGAGAAGTCGAAGGCGTACGAGTGGAACAGGCTCCACACGTCGCACGGCCCGAAGCTGAAGCGCTCCTCGGCCGAGCGCATCAGCCGCATCACGTTGCGGTGGGTGACCTGGACGCCCTTGGGGCGTCCGGTGGACCCGGAGGTGAAGATGACGTACGCGTCGGCGTCCGGGTCCGCCGGCTGCCGCGGCGCCGGTCCGGCCGGGCCGGAGGCGAGGAGGTCGTGGGCCACGAGGGCCGCGGTGCCGAGGTCGTGCCAGCGCGCCTCGTCCTCGACGACGGGCAGTCCTTCGGGGAAGCTGCGCAGGATCTGTTCGACGCGCGCGGCGGGCGAGCCGGGGTCCAGCGGTACGTAGGTCTTGCGGGCCTTGAGGACACCGAGGATCACGGCGATCAGCGCAGTGCCCCGGCGCATGGCGATGCCCACATGCTGTCCGGGCACCTCCCGGGCGAGCCGGGCGGCGATCCGGTCGGACAGCTCGTCGAGTTCGGCGTACGTCAGCCGGTCCCCGCCCGCGGTGACGGCCGTGCGGCCGGGGAGCCGCTGCGCGATCTTGGTGAACCAGGCGTCCAGCGACCGGTCGACCGGATACGCCGGGCGCGCCGTGTGCGGGTTGACCAGGTGGTCGAGTTCGGCCCCGGCCTGAGGGGAGAGGGCCGGGATGGCGGTGACGGCGATGCCGGGATCGTCCCGGACGCTGTCGAGGACGGTGCGCATCACGGACAGCGGATCGGTGGCCCACTGCTCGTGCGAGCACTCGACGTTGACGGTGAAGGAGCGGCCGAAGTCCTCCACGTTCATGGACAGCGGGTACTTGACGAGTCGGCGGGGCTGGATGAGCCACTCCACCTCGCAGCCCGCGAGGCGCGGCTGGAGGGGCTCCTTGTAGTAGGTGAAGGTGCTGTCGGTGCTGAGGATGCCGCCGACCGCCCCGGGGCAGACCTCGCGGGCCGCGGCGGCGAGGTCGAAGTTCTGGTGGCGCAGCATGCCGGTCGTCGTCGCCTGTACGGAGCGGCACAGGTCGGCGAAGGTGTCGTGCTCGGTGAGGTCGACGGCCAGCGGGAGGGTGTTCACAAAGTAGCCGAACGCCTGCCGCTGGCGCAGTCCGCGCCGGCCCGCCAGGGGCAGCCCGGTGACCAGCCGGCGGCCGCCGGTGCAGCGGGCGTAGGCCACCAGGTAGGCGGCGAGGAAGTAGGAGAACGGCGTGCAGCCCAGCTCCTTGGCCTGCTGCCGGATGCGGTCGCTGGTGAGGGCGTCCAGACGCAGGCGCCGCTCCTCGCCGGGCAGGCCGCCGTCCGGGGCGCGGCGGCCCCGGAGACGGTCGTCGCCGAAGGTGGTGACATGCTCCAGCTGCTTGCGGAAGAAGGCCACCGCGTCGGGCCGCGGCGGGAGCGGGCCGACCAGGTCGGAGGGGTCGTCCTGGGTGGCCGGCGAGAGTTCGGCGTCCGGGTCGGCGTACAGCCGCTCCAGCTCCGCGATGAAGTTGAAGTACGAGTAGCCGTCCATGACGATGTGCGAGAACAGCAGGGCCGCGTAGACGGCGTGGTCGTCCTGGTAGAGCGTGAAGTGGTACTGCGCGGGGGCGTCCGGCGGCAACGGGGTGTCGGCGCGCTCGGCCAGGAGCCGGGCGACCTCCTCGCGCTGGTCCCCGCTGAGCCTGATCAGCGGGATGTCCTCGGCACGGGGCTCGGGTCCGGGCCGGTGTACGGCGAGCACCTGACCTTCGTGTTGTTCGAAGACGGTGCCGAGAGCGCGGACACCGCGGCCGAGCCGGGCGAGCGCGCCGCGCAGCCGGTCGATGTCGACGCCCCCGGTGATCCGGTAGGCGCCGGCCAGGTTGAAGGCGGCGTTGTTGGTGAAGAGCTGGGTGTGGGTGTAGAGCTTCAGCTGCGCCGGAGTGGCCGGCCGCGCCGAGCGGCACTCAGTCATGCGGGTCTCTCTCTTCGTACGTCTCTACGTCGGTGGATCGTTCGCGGGCTGTCAGTGAGCCGGCTTGCTGAGGTCCCAGGCGAAGGCGCGCGCGGTCCTGCGGGGCAGATGGCGCAGGCCCCACGCGGCGACCTTGTAGCGGAGGCTCGGGATGCTGACGACCGTGCCCTTCTCAAGATCCTTCAGGGCGGTACGGACCACGTCGTCGGCGCTGAGCCACAACCAGGGGGGCGGGAAGCTGGTGGGGATTCCCGCGCGCTGGTGGAACTCCGTACGGGTGTAGCCGGGCAGCAGGGCCGTCATCCGCACTCCGGCCGATGTGACCTGGTGCGAGGAGGCGAGGGACTCGGTGAAGGCGAGAATCCACGCCTTGCTGGCCGGGTAGGTGGAGCTGAGCCAGGCCGGACCGAGTCCGGCGACGCTGGCCACGTTGAGGACGGCTCCGGCACGGCGCTCGGTCATCGCGGTCAGGGCGGCGTCCGTCAGTCGCAGGACGGCTCGGACGTTGAGGTCGAGCAGGCGCTCCTCGGCAGCGATGCCGTTCGCCAGGAAGGGCCGTTCGTGGCCGATGCCGGCGTTGTTGACGAGCAGATCGACGGCGGGCGCGGCCCCGAGGCGCTCTACGACCGCGCCGCAGCCCTCGTCGCTGGTCAGGTCGGCCGGGATGGTCTCGACGTCGACTCCCCGCTCGCGCAGGTCCTCGGCGCTCTCCTTGAGATCGGTCTCGGAACGCGCCACGAGGACGAGGTCGTAGCCGCGTGCCGCGAGCTGACGGGCGAAGGCGCTGCCCAGTCCGGCTGTGGCTCCGGTGACGAGGGCTGTGGGCATGGCGGTGACTCCCTGTCGTGACGGGTGGGCGGGTGCGTGGGAGGGGTGGAGAACCTGCGGGGTACGGACGGGAGCAGGGGGCGGTTCGGTCCGGGGGCCGCTCGGTCGAGGGCGGACGCGTCGCGCGGCGCGGAACGGTCGGGGCGGCGAGCCGGCCGGGCCGGCACTCGGGGTGGGGCGCTGCGGTCGTCCGCGCAGCTCAGCCCTTCCGGCGGAGTTCAGGCCGCGCCGAGCGGCGCCGGACGCCGGGTCCCGGCAGGCGGAGGGGGCGGTGACGGGCGCGCACGTCCCCGGCCGGAGGGCCCCGGCCCCTTCATCTGGTTCATCTGGTTCATCTGGTTCATCTGCTTCATCTCGGCGGACACGCTCAAGCCGCCACGGACAACCCCAGCACCCGCTCTCGTACCGCCGCGAATCCGGCCACCGCGCGGTCGAGGTGTTCGCGCGTCTGCACGGCCGTGTAGCTGGTGCGCAGCCGCGGTGAGGCGGCCGGAGGCAGCACCGCGTTGACGTACACCCCTTGTTCGATCAGCAGGTTCCACGCGTGCAGCGTGGCCAGTTCGTCGCCGGTGTCCACGGGCACGATGGGAGTGGCGGCGTCCCCGACCCGGTAGCCCAGCGCGGTCAGCTCGCGGCGCATGTACGCGGCGTTGTCGGCCACCGCCGTGCACCGCCAGGGCTCGTCGCGCAGGATGCGGAGGGACTCCAGCGCGGCGGCGGTGTTGGCCGGGCTGGCGCTCGCGGAGAACATCAGCGCGCGGGCGTTGTGGCGGAGGTAGTCGATGACCTCCTCGTCGCCCAGCACGGCACCGCCGATGGAGCCGAAGGCCTTGGAGAAGGTGAGCGTGATCAGCGGGACCCGGTCGGTGAGACCGAAGTGGGAGCAGGTGCCGCGCCCCTTGTCGAGCACACCGGCGCCATGGGCGTCGTCGACGAGCAGGGTGGCGCCGAACTCCTCGCATATGTCCACGAGTTCAGGAAGCGGGCACAGATCGCCCTCCATGCTGTAGACACCGTCCACCACGACGAGCACGCCGCCGCGGTGATTGGTGCGCCGCAGCTTGCCGGCGAGGTCGGCGGTGTCGTTGTGCGCGAACCACTGGATCTTGGCGCGGCTGAGCCGGGCGGCGTCGATCAGTGAGGCGTGGGCCTCCTTGTCGATGAGGATCAGGTCGCCCGGTCCGCACAGCCCCGCGATGGCTCCGAGATTGGCCTGATAACCGGTGGTCAGCAGCAGCGCGGCGGGCTTGCCGAAGAATTCGGCGAGTTCGCGCTCCAGCTGGTCGTGCAGGTCGATGTTGCCGTTGAGGAAGCGCGAGCCGGTGCACCCGGCGCCGTACCGGGCGGCTGCCTCGGCGGCGGCGGCTATGACCCGCGGGTCGGTGCTGAGCCCCAGGTAGTCGTTGGAGCCGCACATGACGACCTCACGCCCGCCGGCCATCCGGGCGACACCCGCGTCCCGCGCGTCGAAGTTGAGGAAATAGGGGTAGAGACCGGCGTTCCTGGCGTCGCGCGCCCGTGTGTAGGAGACGCATTTCTGTACGAGGAGACTCACTCTCGTCCACCTTTTCGAAGGTCGTTGGAAGGCATGGACAAACTAGGTCGCGGAATATGCAGTTCCATCTCTCGGACGACCATGTGGAGAATGCTGGACATGGTCGTGAGTTCCCGCGGCGGCGCCGTTGCCGACCTTTCAGGTGGGTGAGAGAGAGGTTCTGGATCGCGTTCCGCGCATTCGGCACGGAATGGACTCATCGGCCGGCGCGGTCCCAGCTGTTCCAGAGCAGCTGAAAGACGGATGCGATGTCACATAGCGCGTTGCCGACCGCGTTCGCGATCTTGTTCATATGTCCCCCTGATGTGATCACGAGGGAAAGCGTCACAGGTCGCCACGCGCCTACCTGGACGCACCACCCCCGTGGGTACGTCTTTGACGTGCGAGAACGCTCCGGTTCCGACCGCTTGGGGCGAGATTCAGAACGATCCGACTCGTTCTAAGCTATAGTTGCGGCCCGATCGCGTCAAGTGACATTCTAGTGAATGGTTTGACTTTCAATTAGTCGATGGAAGGGGAGTCCAAGGCTCCACTTGAACCGTCGCATTACCGCTGGTACGCCATGGGAGCCGCCGGGATCGGCCCGGCTTCCCGTTTTCTTGAACCAAATTCAAAAACCACCTGGGAGAACCCTGTGGAACGCCAGTGGAACGTACAGGAGAGCATCCTCGTGGATGCGCCCCGCACGAAGGTCTACGCGGCACTGTCCCGCCCCCGGAACATGGGCGAATGGAGCCCGGAGTGCTTCTGGGTGTGGCATCGCGGTACGACGGCGCGCGAGGGGACCGGGTTCGTGGGCTTCAACCGCAGGGGCCCGCTGGTGTGGTTCACGAACTGCCAGGTCACCGTGGCCGACGCGCCCCACGAGTTCGCGTTCGAGGTCAGCACCTTCGGCCTGCCCGTGGCCCTGTGGGGCTATCGGCTGGAACCGGCCGGGGAGGGGACCCGCGTGACCGAGTACTGGCGGGACCTGCGGACCGGTCCACGCGCTCGCGTCACCGAACTGCTCGGCCTGGTGTTCACCGGCACCCGCCCCGAAGCGCGGGCGGCCGCCAATCTGGCCGGCATGCGCACCACGCTGCGCCGGCTGCAGCGGGCCCTCGCGGGCTGACCCACCGACAGACCCACAGAGAGGCTGCGCGGCTCATGGACCTCACGACGGACGCAGGATCATTCGCACCGCTCAGGGAGCGCATACGCACCGCCGGCCTGCTCACCCCCCGCCGGGGCTACTACGCGGCCAAGTTCGCCACGAACACGGCCCTGCTGGCCGGTTCCTGGACCGTTTTCGCCCTGGTCGGCGACTCGTGGTGGCAGCTCGCCTGCGCCGCCCTGCTCGCCTTCGCGTACGGCCAGACCGGGCTGCTCGGCCATGACGTGGGCCATGCCCAGGTCACCCATGACAGAAGAGCCATGGAGATCCTCGGGCTGCTGCACGGCAATCTCGCCCTGGGCTTCAGCTACGGCTGGTGGATGAGCCACCACACCCGGCACCACAACCACCCCAACCACGTGGACCTGGACCCGGACATCCTGCGCCGGGTGGTCGCCTTCTCCCCGCGCCAGGCCGAGGGCGTCTCCCGCCTGCGCGCCTTCGTCATCCGCCACCAGGCACGCCTGTTCTTCCCGCTGCTGTGCCTGGAGTCGCTCGGCCTGCGCATCGGCTCGGTCATCGCCATCCGGCGCGGGGTGGTGCGACGCCCGCGACTGGAACTCGCCCTGCTCGCGGTGCACGCGCTCACCTACGGCGCCGTGGTCCTCATCACCCTCTCCCCGCTGCCGGCCCTGCTGTTCGTGGTGGTGCACCAGGGCCTGTTCGGCGTCTACCTGGGCTGCGTCTTCGCCCCCAACCACAAGGGCATGCCGGTGCACGACGGCGAGGAACCCGACTGGCTCGCCCGCCAGGTGCTGACCTCCCGCAACATCGTGAGCACCCGCGCGCACGACTTCTTCTACGGCGGCCTCAACTACCAGATCGAACACCACCTGTTCCCCACCATGCCGCGCCCGCACCTGCGTCGCTGCCGGCCGCTGGTCCGGGACCACTGCGCCGAGATCGGCCTGCCCTACTACGAGGTCGGCGCCGCCCGCTCCTACCGCGAGGTCCTCGCCCACCTGGACGAGGTCACCCGCGCCGTCGCCCGGAGCGCTCCCGCGCCACGCTGATCCCGTCGGTGAGCAGCGCGACCAGTTGCCCGGTGAAGTCGTCCGACACCGGCCTGCGCCGCACCAGCAGACGAATCCACAGGGCCCCGGCCACCGCGTCGACCAGCAGGGCCGGATCGAGACCGGCGGGCAGTTCGCCCCGTCCCACGGCCCGGGTGAACAGCGGCTGATGGCGCCCGAGCCGGTCCTCCAGGAACAGGGTCACCAGCTCGCGCATGGCCGGATGGCGTACGGCGCCCACCAGCGCGGCCTCCACCACCGCCCGCGTCTGCGGCTCGGCGAGCAACCCCTCGACCCGGGCGGCCAGTTCGGTCAGGTCACCGGTCAGGCTCCCGGTGTCGGGCAGGTCGAAGGCGAGCGTCCCGGAATGCAGCAGGGCGTCGCGCAGAAGCTCCGACTTGGAGGGCCACCAGCGGTAGATGGTCGTCTTGTTGACGCCGGACCGCTGGGCCACCCCTTCGACGGTGAAGGCGTCGTAGCCCTGCCCGGCCAGCAGCTCCAGACTCGACGCGAAGATCTCCTCCTTGCGGCGCGGGCCGCTCCGCTCCCCGGCCCACGTCCGCGCCATGACACCGTCCACCACTGTCGCCTCCACACCGGCCGAGAAGCCAACGCAACGTTGTGTTGCGTCAATCCTATCCGGACCCTAGGATCGCAACGCACCGTTGCGTTGCGTTTGTCGACGGCGGTGCGGGTGCGTCCGGCTCGGCGCTCAGGGGGAACCGCATGAACGCGACTGTCCGACTCGTCTGTCTGCCCTACGCCGGTGGCGGCGCCGACGTCTACCGGCCCTGGGCGTCCGTCCTGCCGGCGGGGGGCGAGCTGATCGCCCCGGAGCTGCCCGGACACGGCCGCCGGCTGCCCGAACAGCCCCTGGACCGCGCGGAGGACGTCGTCGCGGACCTGCTGCCGCGACTCGGCGACCCGTCAACCCCGCTGGTGGTGTTCGGGCACAGCATGGGCGGCCTGCTGGCGTACGAGGTGTGCGACGCGCTGGACCGGCTGAGCACTCCCCCGCAGGCACTCGTCATCTCCGCGATGGGTCCGCCCGACCTCGTCGAGCCGGCGGTGAGCCGCGCCCTCGCCGAGGACCCCGAAGCGCTCCTGGACCATGTGGCAAGCCTGGGTTCCACCCCCTCCCCCGTGCTTGCCGATCCCGGGATGCGGGCGCTGGTGCTGCGCCCGCTCCAGGCGGACTTCCGTCTGCTGGGCCGTGCCCGGCGGACGGAAGTCCGCGAGGTCCCCGTCCCGCTGTACACGTTCGCCGGGGATCAGGACCCGGTCCACCCGGCGCACGAGGTGGCCGGGTGGCAGCGGCACGCGCGCCGGTGGGGAGGTCTCCAGGTACTGCCCGGCGACCACTTCTTCCCCTGGCACAGCGACAGCGTGCCGCGCTTCCTGGGCGGGCTCGTGCGGTCGGTCGCGGCGGGACGTACGCCGGCCGCCGTCCCGCCCCACGACAGGTACGGGACGAGCTGACCGGGGGACACCGCCGTGCCGCCCGCACCGCCCGGCCGACGGTCCGTGCGACGGCGGTGCGGTGAGCGGTCATGACGACGAACCCGAACACGAGAGAGGACATCGCCGTGCGAGCCAGCACTGTCTGGAAGCAGCCGGGCGCCTGGCTGGTCGTGGTCGTGGGCTGTGTACTGGCAGCCCTGAGCACCTTCAGCTATCTGCTCCCGGCCACCGACCCCGAGGGCCGGCTGCACCGGTTACCCCTGGTCCTCGTCTCCGAGGACCAGGGCGTCACGGCGCCGGACGGCACCGAGGTGGACCTCGGGGCGCGGCTGGTCCGCGGCGTCACCGCCGCCGCTGCCGGGGACGACCGGGTGGAGTGGACCGTCGTCGCCGACCGGGCGGACGCCGAGCGGGCGTTGGCCCACCAGGACGGCTACGCCGCGCTGGACGTCCCCCGCGACTTCACCGAGAAGTCGCTCTCCCTGCTGGCCGCGGGCAGCTCCGCCGAACGCCCCGTACTGACCGTGCTGACCCACCGGGGAGTGGGCGGCATGGCGGCCTCGATGGCGGACAGGGCCGTACGCCAGACCGCGGCGAAGGCATCCGCCCAGCTCGGCTCCCAGCTCGTCGCCCGCGCCGAGGCAGCGAGGAAGGCCGGCACCGGCCCCGCTGCCACCGCGCCGACGAGCGCCGGCGCCCGGCCCGGGAGCGCGGCCGCCGCCCCCGGCTTCCTCGCCCTCCTCCACGACCCCGTCCAGGTCACGGCGGAGCAGCAGCCCGTGGCCGCCGGCTCGACCTCCTCCGGCGGCGCCGTCCCGCTCTATCTGGCCGTCGCGCTGCTCATCTCCGGACTCCTGCCGGCCAGCCTGCTGACGATGCTCGTCGATGCCCGGCTCGGCTACATCCCCCTGGAGGTCGGCCCGCGCCGGCTGTTGAACCCCGTCGTCGGGATCGCCCGCTCCTCCACGTTCCTCGCCAAGGCGGTCATCGGTGCCGTCATGGGGTTCGCCTGCGGCGCGGTGGTCGCCTGGGTCGCCCTGGCCGGCATCGACCTCGGCGCTCGGGCCCCCGGCCCGCTGGTGGTGTTCTGCGGTCTTGCCTGCGCAGCCGTCACGCTGCTGACCCTGGCTCTGTTCGCGGTGCTCGGCGCCCCCGGCCAGATCCTCGCCCTCCTCGTGGCCACCCTGATCGGCATCCCCCTGTCGGGCGGCGCCATCCCGCCCGAGGCCCTGCCGGCCCACCTGGAGACACTGGGGCAGCTCCTGCCGGCCCGTCATGCCGTCGAGGGCATCAGGTCCCTGCTGTTCTACGGCAGTGACACCCCCCGGCTGACCACGGCGTGGCTGGCGCTGGGGGCGTACGCGCTCGGCTCCGTCCTGCTGGGGCTGCTGGGCTCGCACCTCTACGACCGGCGCGGCTACCGGCGGGCCCACGAGCACGAACTCACGCCCCGGCCCACCGCACACCCCGCGCCGACGCCGCTCCCCCGTCCCTCATCGTGAGGTGAGATCCGCCATGACCACGTTCCTGACCATGTCCGGCACGCCCTCACCGGACTCCTGCACCGAGCACGTCCTGTTCACCCAGGTCGTGCCCCGCCTGGCGGACGACGGCCACGAGATCCGTCACCTCGCCGCGCGGGACCTGCCCGCCGACGCCCTGCTGCGCGGCGACGCCGGTCATCCCCGGCTGAGCGCGGCGGCGGAACTGCTCGCCGCGGCCGACGGGGTCGTCATCGCCACCCCCGTGTACAAAGCCTCGTACTCCGGCCTGCTCAAGGCCCTCCTCGACGTGCTGCCCCGGCGAGGTTTCGCGGGCAAGGCCGTCCTGCCGCTGGCGACCGGGCACATGGCCAGCCACGGCGTGCTGCTCCACCAGGCCCTGCGCACCGTACTGCGCTCGATGGGCGCGACCGCCATCGTCCCCGGCTGCTTCCTGACCGAACGCGCGGCACGCTCTCTGCTGGTTCCGCAGTACGCCCACGCCCGCGAGCAGCTCGACCACAGGACGGACATGCTGCGGCGCGCCACGGCGAAGCTCTCCCTCCGTCAGGCGGCCGACGGGCGGAGCGTCGCGTGAACCGGCCCGGCGTGCGCGTGTTCGGCGACGAGAACGCTTCCCCCGTGGTGATGGTGCACGGTATCCGTGTCTCCTCCTCCATGTGGCTCCCCCACGCACGGCGGCTCGCGCCCGGCTTCCGGGTGAGCGCCCCCGATCTGCCCGGCCACGGCACCCTGCACGACCGCGCGTTCAGCCTCGCCGGGGCCGTCGAGGCGCTCGACGCCGCGATCACCGAGGCGCACGCGGTGACCGGTCGACGGCCCCTGGTCGTCGGCATGTCCCTGGGCGGGTACGTCGCGATGGCGCACGCGGTGGCCCGCCCCGAGCATGTGCGCGGACTGCTGGTGTGCGGTTCGACCGCACGCCCGCAGGGCTGGAAGGGGCTCGCCTACGCCACCGCCGCGCGCGTCGACGAGCGCCGGAGCGCGGAGCGCGGCGCCAGGGTGAACGCCCGCTTCTTCCTGCGCCACGCCACCGCCGAGTGCGCCGAGGCCGTCATCTCCGGCGGCTTCGCCCGGCATGCCTTCGGTGAGGCCGTCGGGGAGCTGCGCCGCCTGGACGCCCTCGGCCTGGCCGCCCGCCTGCGGGTCCCGACCCGGTTCGTCAACGGACGCCGTGACCTGCTCTTCCGCCTGGACGAACGGGCCTTCCTGAAGGCCGTGCGCGGCGGCGGCACGCCCGCCTCCCTCACGCATGCCCCCGGCGATCACCTCTTCCCGCTGCGGGACCCGGATGCCTTCGCCGAGCTGGTCCGCGACACACACGCGCGGCTGCGCGCCGGCTGAGAGGGCGCGCGCAGGCCAAGTCGTTCTTGCTCCCCGCGTGCGCGGGACCCGTCCGCGTCCCGGCCCTCCCTGGCGGGAAACCGCCCCGCCCCTCCCCCGGGTGCGCAAGCATGAGGCATGCGGCCGAGCGACTGGTATCTCACCGAAGACGTGGACGACTTCCTCACCCGGGCCGGAGGGTTTCTGCGGGCGCGGCCCGCGGCGCACGTGATGCAGCTGACCTGGGCCGAGCGGGTACGGGTGCGGGGGGCGGGGGCGTTCGCCCAGGTGCCCGTGTTCGGGTCGCTGGCGGAGGGCGGGGAGGTGACCGGGACCTTCTACCATTTCCCGCCCCGCGGCCTGGGCCTCTCCCCGCTCACCCCCGAGCAGGCCGACAGCCTCGCCGCCCAGCTGGCCGGCCGCGGGCTCACCCCGGCCTCCGTCGGCGCGGACCACGACACCGCCACCGCCTTCGCCGAGGCATGGCAGCGGCACACCGGCGCGACGGCGAAGCTCCGTGACATACGGGTCCGCCTGTACCGGCTCGGTACTCTCACCCCGCCCGACCCGCATCCGGCCGGCCGGGCCCGTGTCCTCGGCGAGGAGGATCTCGACCAAGCCGTCTTCTGGTGCGGCGAGTTCGCCAGGGCCGTCGGGGAGGACGTCACCGTCGACGCCGGGACCTGGCCCCGCACGCGCTACGCCGACAAGCGGTACACCCTCTGGGAGACCCCGGACGGCACCCCCGTCTCCGTCGCGGGCATGAACCCGCTGATCGGCGGCCAGATCCAGGTGGACATCGTCCACACCCCGGCCCACCTGCGGGGCCACGGCTACGCGGGCGCCGTCACGGCCGCGGTGAGCCGGGCCGCGCTGGCGGCCGGGGCCCAGGAGGTCGTCCTGTTCGCCGACCGGTCCAACCCCACCAGCAACGCCCTGTACCAGCGCCTCGGCTACCGCCCGCTGAGCGACTGGTCGGGGTACGACTTCGCCTCCGGCGGCTGAACGCACTCCCCCGCGGCGAGGCCACCGGGCCGAGCCGGAACCCGACGCGGGAGTCTCAGCGTGTGCGGCTGACCTCCGGTTCCGCCACGCGGACCTCAGCCGGTGTCCGCATCCGGCGGACCTCTGGAGCCACCAGCACCGCCGACGTGGCCAGGACGACCAGGGCCGCGCAGCCGGCCAGGGTCCAGCTCGTGCCCGCCGCCGAGGCGACGGGGCCGGCGATGAGGAGGCCGAGGGGGGCCAGGGCCAGGGAGCCGAACCAGTCGTAGGAGGTAACGCGGGAGAGGACGTGTTCCGGGATCTCGCGTTGCAGGGTGGTGGACCACAGGACGCTGAAGACATCGTTCGCCACGCCCGCGCCGAACATGGCGGCCGCCGTCAGCCAGAGCGGGGCGCCGACGCTGAGCAGGAGCATCGGCACTGCGGCCGGGAAAGTGCTCGACACCGCCACCAGGACGGGGCGACGGACTCGTACCCGCGCCGCGAGGCCCGCCCCCGCGATGGTGCCGAGGGCCTGGGCGCCGACGATGACCGACCAGCTCCGGGCGCCACCCTGGTGTTCGACGATGAGCGGGCCGAGGACACCGACCTCGGCGTTCAGCGCGGCGATCACGACCGCGTACTGGGCGACCACGGCCCACAGCCACTGCCGTGAGGCGAACTCCCGCCATCCTTCGCGCAGTTCGGTCCAGCCCGACGCCCGTACGCGCGGCCGTCCGGCCACCCGCAGCCGGCCCGTGAGGACCGCGCTGACGACGAAGGAGGCCGCGTTGAGGGCGAGCGCCCAGCCCGCGCCGACCAGGGCCACGGTCACGCCGGCCAGGCCGAGGCCGAGGAGGAGGGAGGTGTTGGTGCCGACGCGGAGGAGGCCGTTGGCCCGCTGGAGCCGGTCGACGGGGACGATCAGGGGGACCAGGCCCTCCATGGCGGGGCCGAACAGCGAGGTCGCCGTACCGGCCACCGCCGCGAGCAGGCACATCGCGGCCAGCGGGGCGTGCCCGGTCAGCACGATGGCGGCGAGCCCCCCGTACGCACCGGCACCCAGCACGTCGGCCAGCATCATCAGCCGCGACCGTGACATCCGGTCCGCGATCACACCGCCCACCAGGACGAGCACCAGTTGCGGCACCGCCTGGCACGCCAGCACCAGCGACAGCCGCCCCGCACTCGCCCCCGGCAGCGCGAGCACCGCGAACCCGAGCGCGACCCGCGCGAAGCCGTTGCCCAGCACGGAGACGACCCGTGCGCCGAGAAGCAGGACGAAGCGCCGATCGCGCCAGAGGTGGGTGTCCACGGCCCCGCAGCCTACGCCCGTCGGAGCAACTCCAGGGCTTTTCCGGGGACTTCGGGCGGGTGTCGTTCGGGGCGACGCGCCGATCACTGCACGGCCGCACTCCCGCCCCCGTACCGCAGCCCGGTTCGCGACGGCCCGGAGGAGGTCGTCGGGGTCGGCGCCGGTGCGGATCTCGCCGGTCTCGGCTGCGGCGCGTCGGTCACGGCGCCGTCGGCAAGCCCGACCACGACGACTCCGTGCGCCTGATCCACAAGGCGCTGGACGCCGGGATCGACTTCCCGAGGCGCACCTGCGGTGCCGGTGGGCCGCGCAGCCGGCGGGTGCCTGGCGGTCAGACGGGGAGGTGTTGGCTCAGCCACTTCCGCAGGGTGGTGAAGTCCGCCTCGGTCAGGCCGTAGTCGTGGTCCACGCGGTGCAGCAGGGCCGGCCCGGGATGGTGGACGGCGACGTACGCCCGGTCGGCCTCGGTGATCTCGTCGTCGATCCAGACGAACGGGCGGCCCGCCGCGAACGCGACCAGCGGGCGTGTCTTCCAGTGGATCAGCGCGGGCGGCTCCTCCTCGTCCGGCCAGGGCACGACCGGCAGCGGCGGCAGGCCCAGCCAGGGCGCGAGCACCGCGTTGGCGTCGTCCATCCAGGTCGACGCCCACACCAGCTCACAGCCCAGCGCCGCCAGCCGCGCCCCGAGCCTCACCCCTCAGCATCGGGCATGCGTCCGTCTCCGGCCCGGTGCCAGCGGGTCAGTGCCGCCGTCACCCGCTCCGTGTCGGGCACCTCCGTCATCCCCAGCGGACGCGCCCCCCTCGCCAGGACCTCCCGCAGCTTCACCGCGAGGGCCCCGGCAGCCGGGGCTGCGGGACCCTCCAGCGCCAGCGCCGAGCGGATGACGTCCGTGAAGACGGACTGGGCGCGCTTGTACGCGAGCAGCGGCGGCAGGTCGTCGGCCCAGCCGCGCACCGCTCCGGGGCGCACCGCGCGGACGGATGTGTGCCAGCGGGCGGCGATCTCGCGGGCCTGCGGGGCGGGGTAGCGCATGAGGTGGAGGTGGGTGGCCAGTTCGTAGAGCGGGTCGCCGACCATGGCCAGCTCCCAGTCGATGGTCCACAGCCGGTCCACCGGGTCCACGATGAAGTTCTCCCGGTGCAGATCGGCGTGGAGCAGGCAGAAGGGACGCCCGGTCAGGCCGCGCACCTGGGCACGCAGGTGCTTGAACGAGGTGTCGGTCAGGCCGAGTCCGGCGAAGAGCGGCTCGAAGCGGTCGAGGTTGCGGCGGTAGACCTGGTGCTCGGTGAAGTGGACGAGCCGCTCCAGGAAGCCGTCGCTGTCGCCGTCCGCCGGGCGGTCCTCGGCGGCGCAGCGCCGCTCGGCCGTGACATCGTCCGGGCCGATCGCCGCCAGCTTCCCGAACAGCTCGGTGAGCTGGCGGCACAGCGCCTCCGGCACCTCGGTGCCCGAGGGGTGGCGCGCGCCGAGGGTGGTGCCCTCGATGAACCGCATCAGGCGGGTCTCGCCGACCTCCAGCAGGCCGGGGACGCGCGGCACCCGGTCGCCCAGCGCGGTGAGCAGCCGCTCCTCCGAGGCGAAGCAGCGCCGGTCGAACCAGAGCAGACCGTCCCTGGGCTCCCGGCACTTCCACCGCCCCGGATACAGCCGTGCCGCCTCGCCGGCCAGCGGGAAGACGTACGTCTCGTGGTGGTAGCCCTGGAGCGGTCCCTCGACCACCTTGTCGTCGCCGCTCACCCCGGCCGCGTTCAGCCGGGCGTTCGATACCGTTTCGGGGGACATGGCCCGTTCTCTCGCCGTGCGCCCTGCCGAAAGGGGCGGAAGTGGCAGCACGCTACAGGGTCAGGAACGGGTCGCGTCCCCACGACTCCGGGCCGGTTCCCCCAAACCGGCGATCGGGCGCACGGGTGTGCCAGTCGCTACCCGCGCAGGGCGAGCAGCAGAGGTTCCAGGGAGGTGAGGACCGTACCCGCGCCCGCGGCGCGCAGCTGCCCGGCACGCTGCTCGCCGGGCGCGTAGCCGAGGAAGCGCACTCCGGCCCGCTCGGCGGCTTCGAGGTCGGAGGGCGAGTCCCCGATCATCAGCGCGGAGCCGGGGGCCGCGTCCAGTGCGGCGAGCGCCCGTTCCAGGCAGTGCGGGTCGGGCTTGAGGTGACGCAGCTCGGCGGTGCGGCCGTAGATGTGCGGGGCGAAGCAGCCGGTCAGGCCCCGGCCGGCGAGGTAGGCGCGGACCACCCGGGGGGAGTTGTTGGTGGTGACGGCCATGCGGGAGCCGGCCGCGGTCCAGGTCCGGATCAGCGGGTCGGCGTACGGGGTCGGCCACGCGGAGGCCGCGGCCAGCAGCTCGTCCTGGGTGAGGCGTTCCTCCAGTTCGGTCACGAGGTCGCTGCCGGGATGGCGGCGGTCCACCGCGCGCAGCACCACCTGGGGGTCCGGCGTGTCCCGCTCGTCCTCGTCGAGCAGGCCGCGCAGTCCGCGCGCGGCCAGCCACTCCATCAGCCCGGCCGCGACCCGCTCGGCGCGGTGCCGGGCGAAGAGGCGGCAGACAGGGCCGTCGAAGTCCCAGAGGACGACCCGCGCGCCGATCATTTCCCGTAGCTTCCCGGGCTCGTAGTCGGTCTTCTTCTCAACCGTTTCGGTCGCCACCAGCTCATGCCGCGTCGTTTCCGGCGTCTCAGAAGTCACTAGGAGAGTGTCAGGTCCGTGGTGATGGTTTCCCAGAGGGCGTCGAACCACTTCTGGGACTGTTCCACGAAGGAGGCGTCCCGTTGACCCGACCGCTTCTCGAAGGAGAACAGCATGGACTCCGAGCCGAGGGTGTCGAACATCTCCAGGGTGCCGGTGTCGGTGGGCTCCTCGCGCCGGGTGACCATGTAGTACGCGTACAGCGCCTCCGCGCCGTTGAGCAGGTACAGCTTGGCCGGCGGGGTGAACGGCAGGGCGCGGAAGGCGACATGGACGTCGATGTCGTGCGTGGCGCGCAGGGCGTTGAGGTTGTACTGCAGGACCTGGCCCTGGGCGTTGCGCATCGCCAGCCAGCGCCGGTGCACCGGGTCGGCGTCGTCGCCCCCGGGGTCCACCGGGACCGGGAAGGCCAGGCTGATGTCCCGCGAGGGCAGCAGGACACGTACGTCGACGCGGTCGGGGCGGACCCGGCCCTCGTGGATCAGGCGCAGCGGCTCGCCGAGGGCCGGGATCAGGCTCTGCGCGGTCAGGCACACGGCGTCGACCCGGACATGGGACGCGGTGAACGCCTCCGCAAGCCGGGGGGCGAGGGCGACCATCGTGGGCTGGGGGCCGTCCTGCGCGGGGGCGGACTCCGCGACGCGCGGCGGGCTGCCCTTGGTGACCCCGCTGAGCAGCCCCTCCTCGTGCAGCACCCGCAGCGCCTGGCGGACCGCGCCGCGCTCCACGCCGAACTCCTCGGCCAGCTCGGCCTGGGTGGGCAGCCGCTCGCCCGCCCTGAGGTCACCGGCGCGGATGCGGGCGCGCAGCGCGTCGGCGATCTCCTGGGCGGTGAACCGTCTGCCGCTCACTGCCACGTTCTCCTGGGTCACGACCAAACGGTACAACCTTGCTCCATCTACCGGCAGTTGTCGCCACCCTGACAGCAGTTGGCTGCCAAGTCGAGCCAACTGAAGTCGACTTGGTCTAGCTCAGCACCAGTTCCGAGCTGATCGTCTCCCACAGCGCGTCGAACCAGAGCCGGGACTGCGCCACGAACCCGGTGTCCCGCTCCCCCGCCCCCCGCGCGAAGGCGAACAGCATCGACCGGGTGCCCTCGGCGTCGTACAGCGCCAGTTGCTCCGGCCCGATGTCCCGCTCCCGCCGGGCCAGGGTGTAGTAGGCGAACAGCGCCTCCGCGTCGTTGAGCAGATACAGCTTGACCGGCGGGGTGAACGGCAGCGCCCGGAAGCGGACCCGGACGTCGATGCCGTGCGTGGTGCGCAGCGCCAGCAGGTTGTGCCGGAGCACCTGGCCCTGGGCGTTGCGCTGGGCCAGCCAGCGCCGGTGCAGCAGGCCGGTGTCGGCGGCGTCCACCGGGGCGGGGAAGGCGAGGGCGATGTCACGGCTCGGCAGCAGCAGCCGTACGTCGATCCTGGCCGGTTCCAGCCGTCCCGCGTGGATCTGGCGGAGCGGTTCGCCGATGGCCAGGGTGAGCGAGACCGAGGTCAGACAGAGGGCGTCGACGCGGACGTGCGGGACCGCGAAGGCTGCCGCGACGCGGGGCGCGAGCCCCGCCATCGTGGGCTGCGGCGGGGCGGCCGGGCCGACCGCGCCGGGCGGGACGGCCACCGTGGCCGGGCTGCCCTGCGACGATCCGGCGAGCAGCCGCTCCACCCGCAGGATGCGCAGCGCCTCGCGGACCGTGCCGCGCTCGACCCCGAACTCCTCGGCCAGCTCCGCCTGGGTGGGCAGCCGTTCGCCGGGCCGCAGCACACCGGAGTCGATCCGGGTGCGCAGGGTGTCGGCCACCACGTGAGGTGTGACGCGTGACGGCCGTGACCGTGGTGACCTCTTCCGTCCAGTGGCGGAGACGTGTTCCGGGTCCACGGACAAAGGCTACAACTTCTCGCCATCTTGCGGCAGTTCGCGGAAAGATGGTTATGAGCCGCTTCTTCGCGGCTATAACTGAAGTGAAGTTGGCAGCCAACTTGGCCGACATGGTCGGACATCCCGACGGTTGGCCGACCGGGTTCCTCTCCGGAGGGGAGCCGGGAGCCCGGCGAGGGGCGGCCACGGGAACGCACAGCCACAACTGAACATCTGCACAGCCACAACCGAAGAACGTCAGCGCACAGCCACAACCGAACACCGGCACGTCAGCACGGCACGCCACGGATGAGCGGCCGCCGGCACGGCAGGAGGGAACCGGCGGCGACCGCCGCGCGCGGTCAGAAGGAGTCCGGGCACCACGGCCGTCCGGATGTGCGGAACAGGGCGTCGGCCAGCCGGGCGGCGCCCTCCCGCTCCTCGCCGACCCGCCCGAGCGCCGCCAGCCGGGTCAGCGAGCCGTCCCCGAGCCACACCGTGGCCAGCTCGGCCACCGGGAGCGTCAGCTCGGCCGGCGCGCCGCCCGCCGGGGTGCACGAAGCCCCCTCGGGCGACGCCTCCAGCCGGTACCGCCCGCCCGCCGTGCCGCCCTCGTCCAGCACCTGGAGCACCAGCGACCCGGACCGCTCGTAGGTCCGCGCCTCCAGCGCCCTCGCGACGTCCAGCAGCCGCACCCACAGCCAGTCCGTGTGCGTCTCGACGCGGGCCGCGCGGGCATCGGGCAGAAGGAAGGGCAGCAGGGAGTCGGGGGCCCGCCAGCCGGTCTTCACCTGGGCGATCAAGTCGATCGAGCACAGGAAGCGCCACAGCGCGCTCTCGGCCGCCGGGGTCGCGGCGGTCAGCCACTCCACGTCGGCCGAGTTGTACGGCTGCTCCCCCTCCCACCTGTTCTTGGACCGGTACGCCACCATGCCCTCGACCTCGCCGGAGGCGGCGCGGTACACCGCGAAGAACGGCTCGGTCCACTCCCGGCCGAAGCGGGCCACCCCGGTACGGGCGTCCCACCACAGCTCGCCCCGGCCGATCGCGCCCGGCGTGACCGCACGGACCCGCTCGGACAGCTTCGGGCCGAGCGCGCGCACCTCGGCGCCGTCCACGAGGTCGATCCGGGCGCCGTCCGCCGGGCCCGCCCAGCGCGGGTCGAGCCCGGAACGGCCCACGTCCACGGTCCAGTTGGTCGCCCAGGTCGCGGGACCGAAGCCGTGATGGCCGTAGATCGGGTACTCGGCGGCGACCAGGGTGGCGAGCACGTCACCGCGCTCCCGCGCCGCCGCCAGGTCCTGGCCCATCATCCTGGTGAGCAGGCCGCGGCGGCGGTGCGTCGGGGAGACGGTGACGTTGGAGATCGCGTTGGCCGGGACGTACGCGCCGCCGACCGCGGTGACCTCCTGCGCGAAGGAGCGGAAGGTGCCCACGCAGCGGCCGCCGTCGAAGGCGCCGAGCGCCCGGCCCGGCTCGAACTGCCGCAGTCTGGCCGCGCGTTGCTCTGCGGTGAGCAGTGGGTCCTGGAGGAAACCGGTGTCCAGGGCGCGATGCCAGTCGTCGAACTCGTCCTCGGCCGCGGGGCGTACGTCGATCATGAGACCACGGTAGGCGCACGGCCGGCGCGTGTCGCGCGCATTTTCCCGCGCCCCCGGACCGCTCAGGCCAGCAGGTCGTCCACCTGGGCCTCGCCCGCCCGGTACCGGCGCGCGATCTCACCCCCGCAGTCGTCGGTGGTGCGCTGGAGACCCTGGCGGCGGTGCGAGATCTCCTGCTCGTACCGGGTCAGCCGGCCCATCGCGTCGCCCAGTTCGGCGTCCGTGCGGGCGGTCAGGTCGGACAGCTCGACCTCGGCGAGCATCTCCGCCGCGAGCCTGCCGTACTCCTCGCTGTACGGGGTGCCCAGCGTGACATGGCGGGCGGAGGAGCGGTGGCGGGCCGGGCCGTCGGCGAGGATCTCCGACAGCCGCTCCATCACGGACCCGTCCGCCGGCACCGGCAGGCGGGCCCCGCCCCGCCGGGTCAGCTCGGCGCGCAGGATGTCGATCCGGCCCTGGAGCAGCCGCCGGACGTAGCTCAGGTCGGCCTCGTCGCGCTGGGCGTCCCTGCGCAGCGCGCGCAGCTCGGGCAGGCTCAGCGGGGCGAGCACGGAGGGGCCGCCCGCGCCTGTGTCCTCCGGCAGCGGGCTCGGCGGACTCTCGGCGCGCTGCGCGGGCGGCCGGTGGGTGACCGGACCACTGGTGCTCGGTGTGCTCATGTGCGGTGGACCGTCCCCTCGACCGGCGTGTGGGAAGCATCGTGCCACCCCCGGTGGCCGCTATGTGACCGACTGCCCCCGAACGGCCCTGGATGGGAGGTATTGATCGGTTGCGGGCCCCCGGACGGCCGCGCCCCGGACGCACGGCATGATGGGGCCTATGCGTGCGGTGGTGCAACGGGTGGACGGCGCGAGCGTCGTCGTGGACGGCGAGACGGTGGGCGCGATCGAGGGCGAGGGCCTGTGCGTCCTGGTCGGCGTGACCCACGAGGACACCGTGGAGAAGGCGGACCGGCTGGCCCGCAAACTCTGGTCGGTGCGCATGCTCTCCGACGAGAGGTCGTGCGGCGACACCGACGCCCCGCTGCTGGTGATCAGCCAGTTCACCCTCTACGGCGACGCCCGCAAGGGCCGCCGCCCCACCTGGAACGCGGCCGCCCCCGGCGCGGTGGCCGAGCCCCTGGTGGACGAGGTCGTCGCTCGGCTCCGCGCCCTCGGCGCGACCGTGGCCACGGGCCGGTTCGGCGCCCGGATGCGGGTGTCGCTGGTGAACGACGGCCCGTTCACGGTGCTGATCGAGGTCTAGCCGGGCCCCTGTGCCACCACCGCCGTCACCGAACGGCCCGGCAGCGGGCTGGAGTAGACGACGCTGGTGGTGACCGGGCCCAGACCCGCGATACGTCCCGTGACCCGCTCCAGGTCGCGCATCGAGCGCGCGACGACCTTCAGCACGAAGCAGTCCTCGCCCGTCACATGGTGGGCCTCCACCACCTCCGGGGTGCTGTCCAGCAGGTCGTGGAACGGCTTGTAGTTGCCGGTGGGATAGCGCAGCCGCACGAAGGCGAGGATGTCCAGCCCGAGCGCCTCCGGGCTGACCACGGCCGAGTAGCCGGTGACGACCCCGCTCTCCTCCAGCCGCCGCACCCGCTCCGTCACCGCGCTCGGCGACATGGCGACCGCGCGGGCCAGCTCGGCGTAACTGGCCCGCCCGTCGCGCTGGAGGGCGCTCAGGATGCGTATGTCGGTGGGGTCGAGGGAATCGGCGGCCATGACCGAGAGATACCACGGATCACCCGGCGAAGGGCGGGACAGGCCGTGGATCGCCGGTTCCACGCGGCGGACCCCGGCCCTAGCGTCTACGGCATGACAGTCACCGAGATCAGCGCCGCCCTGCGGATGCCCCCGGCCGCCCCCGCCGAGGCCGCCGCCTTCTTCGCCGCCCGCCTCGCCTTCCAGGCCGACGTCTCCGACGTGCACGCCTCGCTGGAGTCCGGCGCCCCCGGCTTCGTCCTCATCGACTCCCGCGGTCCGCGAGCGTGGGCGCAGGGCCGCGTCCCCGGCGCGGTGCACCTGCCCACCGCCGAGATTCCGGCACGCGCGGCGGACCTCCTCGACCCGTCGACTCCTGTCATCACCTACTGCTGGGGGCCCGGCTGCGACGGCGCGACCCGGGCGGCCCTGGCCCTGTCCCAACTCGGCTACCAGGTCAAGGAGATGATCGGCGGGATGGAGTACTGGACCCGCGAGGGCTTCCCCGTCGAAACCCCCTCCGGCACCAGCCGCCGCACCCCCGACCCCCTAGTGGCCCCGCCAGGCACGCCCGGCTGCGCCTGTTAGCACCCACGCGTACGCCCCGAGCCCGAGCGCGGTGCGGGTCAGGGCGTCGAGCCACATGTCGGTCTCGCCCCAGGCGATCAGCAGGGTGAGCGGGGCGGCCACAGCGAGGGCCACCCCGTACCGCCCCCATGTCCCCCGCCCGAGCCACGCGCCCAGCAGCCCGGCCGGGACCTGGACGGCGACGTGGAGGAGCAGCAGCATGGCCAGGGCCGCGAGCCAGGCGAAACCCGGGTTGTCCGCCGTCGGATCGTCCGGGGGTGTCGCGTAGGCCATCTCGACCACCCGGAGCGGCGGGACGACGAACGAGCACAGCAGCACGAAGCCGCTCAGATGCATGGCTCCGATGTGCCGCAGCACAGGTCTGCCGCGTCTGCCGCTCACCTACGGCTCGACCACCGTCTCCTGCGCCGCCGCCGTGTCCCCGGCCAGGAGCCGGGCGTCGGCGGGGACGTTGCGCTTGATCACGGCGAGGGCGACCGGGCCCAGCTCGTGGTGACGTACGGAGGTGGTCACGAGGCCGATCCTGCGGCCGTCGGGGCCGTCGTCCGCGAGGCGGATCTCGGTGCCGGCCGGGGGGAGGTGGACGTCGCTGCCGTCGAGGTGGAGGAAGACCAGGCGGCGCGGCGGCCTGCCGAGGTTCTGGACGCGGGCGACCGTCTCCTGACCTCGGTAGCAGCCCTTCTGGAGGTGCACGGCCGTACCGATCCAGCCCAGCTCGTGCGGGATCGTGCGGTGGTCGGTCTCGAAGCCGAGGCGGGGCCGGTGCTGCTCGACGCGGAGCGCCTCATGGGCGAGGATGCCGGCGACCGGGCCGGAGCGCGCGGCGAACTCCTCCAGCTCCTCGCGCGGCAGGAGGAGATCACGGCCGTACGGCGTCTCGCGGACGACCGCGCCCTCGGGGACCTCGGCGATGGAGCCGGCGGGGAGGTGGACCACCGCGGTGTCGGCGGTGCGGTCGGCGACCTCGACGCGGTAGAAGAACTTCATCGACTCCAGGTAGGCGATGAGCGCCTCCTGGGTGCCGGGCTCGACGTGCGCCCACACGGTCGTGCCGTCGTCCACTAGGTACAGGGCGTGTTCGATGTGCCCGTTGGCGGAGAGGACCAGCGCCTCGGTGGCCTCGCCCGCGGGCAGGTCGCTGACATGCTGGGTGAGCAGCAGATGCAGCCAGCTCAGCCGGTCGGCGCCGGTGACGGCGACGACACCCCGGTGGGAGAGGTCGACGAAACCGGTGCCGTCGGCGAGTGCACGCTGCTCGCGGAACAGGTCGCCGTAGTGGGCGGCGACGCCTTCGTCCACCCCCTCGGCGGGAACGGCGCCGGGCAGGGACAGCAGGGGGCTCTTCATACCGGCCAGCCTACGACGGGGTGGTCGGACTCTTCATCGCGCAGTCCGCACACCGGCCGAAGATGGCGAAGTGCTTCATGTCGGTGTCGAACCCGAACTGCTCGCGCAGCCGCGCCGTGAAGTCGGCGGCGATCTCCACGTCCGCCTCGATCACGTTCTCGCAGTCCCGGCACACCAGGTGGAGATGGTGGTGGCGGTCGGCGAGATGGTACGTCGGCGCGCCGTGGCCGAGGTGGGCGTGGCTGACCAGACCCAGCTCCTCCAGCAGCTCCAGGGTGCGGTACACGGTGGAGATGTTGACCCCGGAGGCCGTCCTGCGGACCTCTCCGAGGATGTCGTCCGGCGTCGCGTGCTCCAGCGCGTCCACGGCCTCGAGCACGAGTTGCCGCTGCGGAGTCAGCCGGTAGCCGCGCTGCCTGAGATCACTCTTCCAGTCGGTGCTCACCACACCAGAAGTGTAGGGCCGCCGACGGCGGACACCCCGCTCTGACGGGACGTCCGCCGGGTGCGCGGTGGTGTGCCCGAAGGCGGGGCTACTGGAAGGCGGGGCCTACTTGAAGAACGCGATGCCGTCGTCCGGCATGTCGTCCGGGAGGTCCTTGGCCCAGCGTTCGACGTCCTCGGGGGTGACGGCCTTCTTCAGCTGGGCCGACATGTAGGGGCGCAGCTCGACCTCGGGGGTCTGCTTCTCGCCGACCCACATGAGGTCGCCCTTGACGTAGCCGTACAGGCGCTTGCCGCCGGTGTACGCAGGGGACTCGGGGGTGCGGGCGACCGCGTCCGTGACCAGGTCGATCTGGGGCTTCTTGGCCGCCAGCTCGCCGTACCAGATCTCCACCACGCCGTCGTCGCGCGTCATCGTGACCGTGACCTTGCGCTCGGCGTCGATCCGCCAGAAGCCGGCCTCGGACTCCAGGGGGCGGACCTTGCTGCCCTCGTTGTCGAGGACCCAGGTGCGGGAGCTGTACTCCAGGAAGTCCCGGCCGTCGTGGGTGAAGGTCACCTCCTGGCCGAAGTTGCACTTCTCGGCGCCGGGGAAGTCATGGACACCCGCGCCCGCCCAGTTGCCCAGCAGAAAGGCGAGGGGGACGAGGTCCTTGTTCAGGTCAGACGGGATCTCGATCATGAGCGGCCGTTCCTGTCGGTTCTGGGGCGTTGCTTCAGCGCTGGCCCTGGTACAGCTTCTTCACGGTCAGCCCGGCGAAGGCGAGCACGCCGACGCAGACCAGGACCAGCAGCAGTTCGAAGAAGATCTCCACGGGTGTGCTCCTTGAGCGGAAGTGGACGTACGACAGAGCCGCGCCCAGCTTACGCGGCCGGGATCGGAGTCTCCTGACGAGGTCCGGCTGGGCGCGGGGAGCCGTGCGGTGGCCCGCACTACGATCGCCGCATGGCGAACAAGCTCGTGATCAAGGTGACCTCCGGGGCCGATGCGCCGGAGCGGTGCTCGCAGGCGTTCACGGTGGCGGCGGTGGCCGTGGCCAGTGGGGTCGAGGTCTCCGTGTGGCTGACCGGGGAGTCGGCGTGGTTCGCGCTGCCGGGACGGGCGGCGGAGTTCGAGCTGCCGCACGCGGCGCCGTTGCAGGATCTGCTGGAGTCCGTGCTCAGCGCGGGGCGGGTCACGCTGTGCACGCAGTGCGCGGTGCGGCGGGACATCGGCGAGGGGGACGTCCTGGCGGGCGTACGGATCGCCGGGGCGCAGGTCTTCGTGCAGGAGGTCATGGCGGACGGCACGCAGGCCCTCGTCTACTGATGCGTCGTCGACGCGAGCCACGTCCGAATACCGCGTTGTGGGGGCCGGGAGCGCGAACCTAGGATTCCGGCATGTCTCTGCGTGTGCGCATGCGCCAAGCCCTGCCGGAAGCGATGCGGGCCCGCGACAAGGTGGCGGTGAGCGCTCTGCGGGCGACGCTCGCCGCACTGGACAACGCCGAGGCGGTGCCCGTGGCGGAGGCCGGGAGGCGGGGCGGAGCCCTTGAGGAGTCCCCGGTCGGGGCCGGTGCCACCGAGGCGGCGCGACGCGAGCTGAGCGAGACCGGTGTGGTGGACATCGTGCGCGCCGAGGCCGCCGAACGGCTGGACGCGGCGGCGGAGCTGACCGCGCCCGCGCACGCCGACCATGTCGCGCGGCTCCGTGCGGAGGCCGCCGTGCTGCTTCGCTTCCTCGACGGCCCCGGCGGCCCCGGCACCCACCCGGTCGGCTAGGAGCGCGGGGGTTTCCTGCCGTCCAGTTCGTCCCACCACTCGTCGGACTGCTTGTCCCCGGAGGGGGCGTCCCACCAGCGGTCCTCGGGGCCGCGCCGGTTGGCGACCATCGCGGCCACCGGCGGGATGACCATGGCGAACAGGCACATCCCGACCGCGGCCGGGACGGACCAGAGCCGGACCACCGACCAGGCGAGGACGAAGAGGACGACGCAGACCCCCATCATCACGAAGTACCAGCGACGCCGCCGTGCGTACATGAGTCCAGAGTAGGGCCGGACAGCCGGAAGGGCCGCGCCCCAGGTGTCCAACCCGGTGGGCGCGGCCCCTGCCCCGGCCGCACAGGCCCGCGCAGGTCTCAGACGGCGATGGCGACCTCGGCCAGACCGCCCTGCTGGGCGACCACCGTGCGGTCGGCGGTGCCGCCGGGCACCAGGGCGCGTACCGTCCACGTGCCCTCGGCCGCGTAGAAGCGGAACTGCCCCGTGGCGGAGGTGGGGACCTCCGCGGTGAACTCGCCCGTCGAGTCCAGCAGGCGGACGTAGCCCGTCACCGGCTCGCCGTCCCGCGTCACCTGCCCCTGGATCGTGGTCTCACCGGGCTTGATCGTCGCAGCGTCCGGGCCGCCGGCCTTCGCTCCACACATGTCGTTCTCCGTAAGGGGTCTGACCAGAAGGTCGGTCGGGGTTGCTTACTTCGCTGCGCCCAGCTCGATCGGCACGCCGACCAGCGAGCCGTACTCGGTCCAGGAACCGTCGTAGTTCTTGACGTTCGCCACGCCCAGCAGCTCGTGCAGCACGAACCAGGTGAGCGCCGAGCGCTCGCCGATGCGGCAGTAGGCGATGGTGTCCTTGGCGAGGTCGACGTCCTCCGCCGCGTACAGCTCCTTCAGCTCCTCGTCGGACTTGAAGGTGCCGTCGTCGTTGGCGTTCTTCGACCACGGGATGTTGCGGGCGCTGGGCACGTGGCCGGGGCGCTGCGACTGCTCCTGCGGGAGGTGGGCCGGGGCGAGCAGCTTGCCGGAGAACTCGTCGGGCGAGCGCACGTCGACCAGGTTCTGGCTGCCGATCGCGGCCACCACGTCGTCGCGGAAGGCGCGGATCGCCTTGTTCTGCGGCTTGGCCTTGTACTCGGTCTTCGCCCGCTCGGGCACCTCGTCGCCGGAAACCAGCTCGCGGGCGTCCAGCTCCCACTTCTTGCGGCCGCCGTCGAGCAGCTTGACGTTGTCGTGGCCGTACAGCTTGAAGTACCAGTACGCGTACGAGGCGAACCAGTTGTTGTTGCCGCCGTAGAGGACGACGAGGGTGTCGTTGCCGATGCCCTTGTCCGAGAGGAGCCTCTCGAAGCCCTCCTGGTCGATGAAGTCACGGCGGACCGGGTCCTGGAGGTCCTTGGTCCAGTCGACGCGGACGGCACCCCGGATGTGGTTCTTCTCGTAGGCGGACGTGTCCTCGTCCACCTCCACGAGGGCGATGGTCGGGTCGTCGAGGTGCTCCTGCACCCAGTCGGCGTCGACCAGGACGTCGCTGCGGCTCATGCTTTTCTCCTCCGGGGCAGTCACGGTGGCGTGCGGTGAGAGAGGTGTCCGCGCGCACAACGGGTGCGGCGGCACACGGGTGCCCTGCCGGCAGGGCGGTCGGGAGACGCGGGAGTACGGTGACTTCCGCTCAGAGGGGGCGACAGAGCATGGCGGCAACGCGGCACAGGTCCACTGCCCGCCGCTTCGTGAGATCCGCCTGTCGCTCCATGCCGTCGATCGTAAGGAGATCAGGGCACACGTGTCACCGGCATGTCGGATACTGAGACACGATTGTCCAGATGTTGGGCCGAATGCGGGCGCCGGGACACCCGGAAAGCGCCCTCGGGCCCGGAATCCGGGCCCGCCGGGCGCTCCCGCCGATCCTCACGGCCACCGCACAGCCGCCCTACGGACAGCGCGTCTCGCCAGTCGGACAGGCGTACGAAGGCTCTCGCGGGTCCTTACCCGGCGAGCTTCAGGTCCGAACCCGTCACGCCGATCTCCACGCCGTCCGCCGCGGCCCGCACGCTGTGCACCGCGATGCCGCCCGGCAGCTGGTCCAGGGCCTGCTGGAAGTCGGTGATCTGACGGAAGGTGCCGTCGGCCAGGTCGGCGCCGGCGATGACCGGCAGCGCGTCGGCGTGCACCGAGACCTTGCCGTCCTTGACCTCCAGCGAACTGAGCACCGGGATGGTCCGCTCGATGCCGAGTGCCGGGATGCCGAGCTTCACCGAGACCTTGATCTTGCCGTTGCCGCCGTCCCCGAGCCCGGTGATCCGCGCGGTGACACCGGCCGCCAGCTCGGTCGGCTCGGTCTTCGCGGCCTGCATGAGCTGGTCGTAGCCGATCGTCGCGGACCCGGTGCCGCTCCTGGCGGTGGCCGAGGAGTAGTCGCCGGAGAACCTCACGTCCTCCAGGTCGGCCTTCAGGCCGTCGACACGGATCGTGCGGCCCTCGGTGCCGGTGGGCACCGGGTACGACTTGATGCCCAGCTCCACGTCGTCCAGCGAGCCGCCCGCCACCTGGGTGAGGAAGGGGAAGCCCTTGATGTCCACGTCCGGTGTCGTGGCGAGGTTCTCCCGCGACCGCACCCGGTCCGCGACCTCGCCCTCGGCGAAGTGCACCGCTACCCGGTCCGCGATCACGAAGAGCCCGCCGAGGATCACGACGAGGATCAGGAGTATTCGCAGGGCCCGCATGGTCTCCCCAGAGGTAGGCGGTTCGGTTCCGGCGCCGCCACCGTAGCCCCGCCGGAGCCGCTCGGGCGGGAATTGTGGATCACCTGTGACGGGCCGGCGCCGTACTGCGGCTTTTCCCGCGTTTACCCCCGGCGCTTTCCGGAAACCCCGGCCGGAAACCGCCTGCCGGCCGGGGCGGGCCCGGTCAGGCGAAGGCGCGGCCCAGGAGCCAGACCGCCGGGGCGGCGGCCGCGAGGGGGAGGGCCACGCCCGCGGTGAAGTGGACGAAGCGGGAGGGGTAGTCGTAGCTCGCGACCCGGTGGCCGATGAGGGCGCAGACCGCCGCGCCCGCGCCGAGGGCCGCGCCGGCGGTGCCCAGGCCCGTCAGGTCGCCGACGGCGAGGCCGGTGCCCGCCGCGGCGAGCAGCGAGACGACGACCGAGACCGGGGTCGGCAGGGGCAGCGCACGGGCCAGGACGGCGACCGCGACCGCCGCCGCGCCGACCGTGACCGCGTGCGCGGAGGCGCCCAGGAAACCGGTGGCGAGGATGGCGAGCGCCGAGGAGGCGACGGTGGCCATCAGGCCGTACATCCGCTCGTCCGGCGAGGCGTGCGAGCGGAGCTGGAGGACCAGGGCCAGCAGGACCCAGACGCCGAGCGGGCCGAGGATCGCGGCCGGGGCGTGCGCGCGGCCCGCCGCCAGCACGGCCGCGTCCGCGACCAGACCGCCGAGGAAGGCCAGCGCGATGCCCTGCCGGGCGGGCCACATGCCGTTCAGCCGGAACCAGCCGGCCGCCGTCACGGCCTGGAGCAGCACCAGCGGCACGACCAGGGCGTACGAGCCCAGCGGCGCGGCCCCGGCGAGCAGGGCGCCGAGCACGGCGGTGAGCGCGGCGGGCTGGATGCCGGGCTCGATGACCGGCGAACGGCCCTCCAGCCGGGCCCGCTGGGCGTCGGTGACGCGGGCGTTCCCGGCGAGGGTGGCGGGACCGAAGGCGGGCTCGGGCTCCGGTACCTGCTCCCGCGCCGGGGCCTGGTACGGCTGCTCGGCCACCGGTACCGGCGCGTGGTTCTGGGTGTCCCAGGTCGGTCCCTGCCACTGCTGGGCGGGGGCCTGCTGGGTCCCGTAGGGGTCGGCATAGGGGTTCGGGTGCTGCGGCTGCCCCGGGGCCGGGGCCCAGTCGCCCGGTGTCCGCTGCTGCCCGTAGGGGTCGTACCCCGGGTACGGGCCGCCCTCGTACGACTGCTGGTCGCTCAACGCCTCATCCTCCTGCGAACGGCGGGAGCACCTCGACCGTGCCGCCCTCGGCCAGCCGTACCGTCTCATGCGCGCGGGTCCCGACGGGAGCGCCGTCGACGAGGAACGCGCACCTGGTCAGCACGCGGGTGAGTTCGCCGGGGTGCCGTTCGCGCACCGAGGCCAGCGCCTCGGCCAGCGTCTCGGCGTCGTACGGTTCACCGGCGGTCCCGGCCGCGGCCTTGGCGGCGGCCCAGTAGCGCACCGTGACCTGGGGCATCTCGTTCCTCATCGGACGGCGGAAACAACAAAGAAAGAAAGACGGTGCGGCCCAGGCTAGTCCGTCCCCTGCCCGGTGCGCGTCCGCGCCCAGCGGGCGATCCGGGCCAGCAGCTCGTCACCGGCCGCGTTCTCCGCGTGGCCCATGCCCGGCTCCAGCCAGAGTTCGCCCGCCTGCCCGGCCGCGTCCGCGAGCATCCGGGGGTGGTCGAGCGGGAAGTAGCCGTCGCTGTCGCCGTGCACCACCAGCAGCGGGGCGGGGGCCAGCCGGGCGGCCGCCTCCACCGGGGAGAGCGGGATGGGGTCCCAGTCGCGGTGGTGGATACGGGTGCGGAAGCCGTAGCGGCCGACCAGCCGGCCCGAGGGGCGGGTGACCAGCCAGTGCAGCCGGCGCATCGGCGCGGTGCCCCGGTAGTACCAGCGGGCGGGCGAGCTGACCGAGACCACCGCGTCGACCGTGCCGGGGTGCAGCGCCGCGTGCCGCAGCACCACCGAGCCGCCCATGGAGAAGCCGACGCTCACCACCCGCGCGTGCCCGAAGCCGCGTGCCCACTCCACGGCCGCCGCCAGGTCCAGCACCTCCCGGTCGCCCACGGTGGAACGCCCGCCGGAGGCTCCGTGGCCCCGGAAGGAGAAGGTCACCACCGCCCCGTACGCGGCCAGCGCGCGGGCCACCCGGCGCACATGCGGCCGGTCCACGTCCCCGGTGAAGCCGTGCGCGACCACGAAGACCGTGTCCGCATGGGGTGCCCGGCCCGTTCCGTACACGGCGGGCCCGGGATCGTATACGGAATCCACCCGAATTCCGTCGGCCGTACGCAGAAAAGTCCGGACACCGGCGCCTTGACCCGTCTCGTGATGCGGACGAATGGTGGAACGTGGCGCGTGACCCGCCGGACGATTGCTCATGTGGGCTATTCTGCTGGGCAGAGGACTCGGGCAGCGAAGCCCCCGAGTCCTTTTGTGCTTTCGGTACCGCACCGGAGGCGTCCTCGCAGGGACCGAGGAGGAAACAGACGTATGAGTTCGCTGCTGCTCCTGACCAACGCCCTCCAGCCGTCGACGGAGGTGCTCCCCGCGCTCGGCCTGCTGCTGCACAGTGTGCGGGTCGCCCCGGCGGAGGGTCCCGCTCTCGTCGACACCCCCGGCGCCGATGTCATCCTCGTGGACGGCCGCCGCGACCTCCCCCAGGTGCGCAGCCTCTGTCAGCTGCTGCGCTCCACCGGACCGGGCTGTCCGCTGGTCCTGGTGGTCACCGAGGGCGGCCTCGCCGCCGTCACGGCGGACTGGGGCATCGACGACGTCCTGCTCGACACCGCGGGCCCGGCCGAGGTCGAGGCCCGGCTCCGGCTCGCCACGGGCCGCCGGCAGCTCGTCGGCGACGACTCCCCCATGGAGATCCGCAACGGCGACCTCTCCGTGGACGAGGCCACCTACTCCGCGAAGCTCAAGGGCCGGGTGCTCGACCTGACCTTCAAGGAGTTCGAGCTGCTGAAGTACCTGGCCCAGCACCCCGGCCGCGTCTTCACCCGCGCCCAGCTCCTCCAGGAGGTCTGGGGCTACGACTACTTCGGCGGCACCCGCACCGTGGACGTGCACGTACGGCGGCTGCGGGCCAAGCTCGGCCCGGAGCACGAGTCGCTGATCGGCACCGTCCGCAATGTGGGATACCGCTTCGTCACCCCGGAGAAGCCCGACCGGGCCGCCGAGGAGGCCCGGACCGAGGCCAAGCGGGCGGAGGCACAGCGGGCCGCGTCCGGCCGGGCAGAGGCGGCGGAAGGGGACGCCTCCGCGCTCCGCGAGGGGAGCGGGGTCGCGGCCGAGGCGTAGAGCCGCTCCGGCCGGGGTGGTGCGAGGCCACCCCCGGCTGCCGCCGGCCCGCCGCCGGGCTGGCACCGGGCCGGCACCGGGCTGGTATACACACCACGAATGCCCTGCCCAGAGCGGGTCGATCCGCGTAGACTCCGCGCGTGGCGAAGGTGACTCGGGATGATGTGGCACGACTGGCGGGTACCTCCACCGCCGTGGTCAGTTATGTCATCAACAACGGACCCCGGCCGGTCGCCCCGGCCACGCGCGAGCGTGTCCTCGCGGCCATCCAGGAGCTGGGGTACCGCCCGGACCGGGTGGCCCAGGCGATGGCCTCCCGCCGTACCGACCTGATAGGTCTGATCATCCCGGACGCCCGCCAGCCCTTCTTCGGGGAGATGGCGCACGCGGTCGAACAGGCCGCCTCCGAGCGCGGGAAGATGGTCCTGGTCGGCAACACCGACTACACCGCCGAGCGCGAGGTCCACTATCTGCGGGCCTTTCTCGGCATGCGGGTCTCCGGTCTCATCCTCGTCTCGCACGCGCTGAACGACCAGGCCGCCGCCGAGATCGAGGCGTGGGACGCCCGCGTGGTGCTGCTGCACGAGCGCCCGGAGGCCATCGACGACGTCGCCGTCACCACCGACGACCTCGGCGGCGCCCAGCTCGCCGTCCGCCACCTGCTGGAACACGGGTACGAGTACGTGGCCTGCCTGGGCGGCACCGCCGACACCCCAGCCGTGGGCGACCCGGTCTCCGACCACGTCGAGGGCTGGCGCCGGGCGATGGCCGAGGCGGGCCTGTCCACCGAGGGCCGCCTCTTCGAGGCCGCGTACAACCGCTACGACGCCTACCGGGTGGCGCTGGAGGTCCTGGCCGGGCCGCAAAGACCGCCCGCCATCTTCTGCTCCACCGACGACCAGGCCATCGGCGTGCTCCGGGCCGCCCGCGAGCTGCGCCTCGACGTGCCGGGCGAGCTGGCGGTGGCCGGGTACGACGACATCAAGGAGGCGGCGCTCGCCGACCCGCCGCTGACCACGGTGGCCTCCGACCGCCCGGCGATGGCCCGCGCGGCGGTCGACCTGGTGCTGGACGACGGGCTGCGGGTGGCGGGCTCGCGCCGGGAGCGGCTGAAGACCTTCCCGTCCCGCCTCCAGCTCCGGGCGAGCTGCGGCTGCGGTCACTGAAACCGCAGGTCAGCGAGGTCTCATCGGAACCGAAGGCGGTTCTGCCGGGGTTCTCAGCCGGGCCTCAGGAAGCTCTCATGGTCGCGGGACATGCTCCTCATATGACCGAGAGCACACGCCGCACCGGCGGCCACGAGGACGAGCATCCGCAGGGGAGTCACGCACAGCCGTACGCGGCCCCCGACGCGGCCGGCGCGCACCCCGAGTGGCCGCCCCCGCCGGCCCACGCCCCCACGGGGCCGGGGTCCGGGCGGCGCAAGCGTCCCGGCGGCCCGGTCACGCTGGTCGCGGCGGTCGCGCTGGTCGCGGCCGCGGTCGGCGGAGGCACCGCCTACGCCTTCCAGCAGCTCACCGGGCACGACACCACCGCCACCGACACGGCCACCCCTGTGGTCGCGGCCGGCAAGAAGGGCGACGTGGCGAACATCGCCGCCGCGCTCACCCCGAGCGTCGTCGAGGTCAACGCGACCCTGGCGAACGGCTCGTCCACCGGCTCCGGCGTGATCGTCTCCGGCGACGGCGAGATCGTCACCAACAACCACGTCGTCTCCGGCGCCTCCTCGGTGAAGGTGCGCACCAGCGACGGCACCAGCCACACCGCCCGCGTGGCCGGCACCGACAGCTCCAAGGACCTGGCGCTGCTGAAGGTCGAGGGCGCCTCGGGGCTGAAGGCCGCGCCGCTCGGCACCTCCTCGGCCGTCCAGGTCGGCGATACGGTCGTGGCGATCGGCTCCCCCGAGGGGCTGACCTCCACCGTGACCAGCGGCATCGTCTCCGCGCTCGACCGGGACGTGACCGTCCCCACCGACGAGGGCCGCGGCGGACAGGGCGAGCAGGGCGAGGGCGACCAGGGCGACCAGGGCGACCAGCGGTGGCCGTTCCAGTTCGGCGGCCGTGACTTCAACGGCGACACCGGCTCCTCCACCACCACCTACCAGGCCATCCAGACCGACGCCTCGCTCAACCCGGGCAACTCCGGCGGCGCCCTCATCGACGCCTCCGGCCGGGTGATCGGGATCAACTCCGCCATGTACTCCTCGGGTTCGCAGGCTGCCTCGTCCACGGACGCCGGCTCCATAGGGCTCGGCTTCGCCATCCCGGTCGACACCGTCAAGGCCGACCTCACGAAGCTGCGGGCGGGTTCCACCAGCTGACACCAGCACGCATCGCCAAGGCACAGCGCAGCACCGAGCAGCAGGGAGAACGTCATGATGAAGCGCGTCTCGCACCAGGCCCCTGTCTCCGGCCCGGCGAACATCGCCGTCGCCCTGGAGGTGGCGCACGAGCTGCACACCCCCGACCCCAGCCCCCGCCTGCCCGAGCTGCCCAGCCCCGCGCCCCAGCTGATGGGCCTGCGCACCTCCGCCGCCCGCCCGCACCGCCGCAAGGTGCCGCTGAACCGGCTGAACGCCCTGACCCGGCTCACCCCGGCCGGGGTCTGACCCCCCGGCCTCGGACGCGGCGCAGCCGAAACGTGCGAGGCTGAGAACCGCCCGTCCACGCCCCACCGCACCCACGAGGTACCGCCAGCGATGAGCCCCGCCGAAGGCGACCGTGACCCCCAGCGCATCCTGATCGTCGACGACGAACCGGCCGTACGCGAAGCCCTGGAACGCAGCCTCGCCTTCGAGGGGTACGACACCCGGGTCGCCGTCGACGGGGCGGACGCGCTGGAGCAGGCCGGGGACTACCGGCCCGACCTGGTCGTGCTGGACATCCAGATGCCCCGCATGGACGGCCTGACCGCCGCCCGCCGCATCCGCAACACCGGGGACACCATCCCCATCCTGATGCTGACGGCCCGGGACACGGTCGGGGACCGGGTGACGGGACTGGACGCCGGGGCCGACGACTACCTGGTCAAGCCCTTCGAGCTGGACGAGCTGTTCGCCCGCATCAGGGCCCTGCTGCGGCGCAGCTCGTACGCGGGAACCGTGTCCGCCGAGGCCCGCGAGGACGAGGCGCTCACCTTCGGCGACCTGCGGATGAACCTCGCCACCCGGGAGGTCCGGCGGGGCGAGCGTCCGGTGGAGCTGACCCGTACGGAGTTCACCCTGCTGGAGATGTTCATGGCGCACCCGCGCCAGGTGCTGACCCGGGAGCAGATCCTCAAGGCGGTGTGGGGCTTCGACTTCGAACCCTCCTCCAACTCCCTGGACGTGTACGTGATGTACCTGCGCCGCAAGACCGAGGCGGGCGGCGAGCCCCGGCTCGTGCACACCGTCCGGGGCGTCGGGTACGCACTGCGCCAGGGCGGCGCGGAGTGAGGAGGCTGATGCGCCGCTACCGGGCGCTGCCGATCCGGGCGAGGCTCGCGATGCTGGTCGCGGCGGCCGTCGCCTTCGCGGTGGCCGCGGTGTCGGTGACCTGCTGGTTCATCGTGCAGGGCAAGCTCTACAGCGAGATGGACGAGCGTCTGCAGAGCCTCGGCCGGCCGCTCAGCCCCGACCAGGTGACCACGCTGCTGCTGACCTGCCCGCGGTCTCCGGGTGCCGACGACGGCCCGCCGTCCTTCCTCTACCTCCAGATCGTCACCGCCGAGGGCAAGACCTGTGTCACCCCCTTCTCGGAGGGCACCGTGAAGGTCACCCCGGCGGACGTGGCCGCCGCCCGCAACGCCACCCTCGGCCGGCGCACCCTGCGCGACGGCGTCGACTCCAAGGGCGGCGACGTCCGGGTGATGACCAGCGCGGTGCCGGTCGGCGGTGCGCCGGGTACGCAGCCGTACCCGGAGGTCGCGGTCATGGTGGCGTTCTCCCTGAAGGACACCCAGCGGACGCTGAACGACCTCGCGCTGATCCTGCTGCTGGTCTCCGGGATCGGGGTCGTGGGCGCGGGCGCGGCCGGGCTCGCCGTGGCACGGGCGGGGCTCAGGCCGGTGGACAAGCTGACCGAGACGGTGGAGCACGTGGCCCGCACCGAGGATCTGGCCGTCCGTATCCCGGTGGCCGAGGACAGCGACGACGAGGTGGCCCGGCTCTCCCGGTCCTTCAACTCGATGACGACCGCGCTGGCCGGGTCCCGCGATCTCCAGCAGCAGCTGATCGCGGACGCCGGGCACGAGCTGCGCACCCCGCTCACCTCGCTGCGCACCAACATCGAGCTGCTGACCCGCAGCGAGGAGACGGGCCGCCCGATCCCGGCCGCCGACCGCAAGGCGCTGCTGGCCTCGGTGAAGGCGCAGATGACGGAACTGGCCGCGCTGATCGGGGACTTGCAGGAGCTGTCCCGCTCCGAGGGGCAGCGCGGTGAGCGGGTGCAGGTGTTCTCCTTTCAGGAGACCGTCGAAGAGGCGCTGCGGCGGGCCCGGCTGCGTGGGCCGGAGCTGAAGATCACCGCGGAGCTGGAGCCCTGGTTCGTCCGGGCGGAGCCCTCGGCGATGGAGCGCGCGGTGGTCAACATCCTGGACAACGCGGTGAAGTTCAGCCCCGAGGGCGGCACGGTCGAGGTCCGGCTGACCGACGGCGCGCTGACCGTACGGGACCACGGTCCGGGCATCGCGCCCGACGAACTCCCGTACGTCTTCGACCGGTTCTGGCGCTCCCCCAGCGCCCGCGCGCTCCCCGGCTCGGGGCTGGGGCTGTCCATCGTGGCCCGTACGGTCCAGCAGGCGGGCGGCGAGGTGACCCTCGACCGCGCCCCGGACGGCGGCACGACCGCCACCGTCCGGCTGCCGGGCGCGCCGACGCCCCCGCCGCAGACGCACCAGGAGCAGCAGCCCTAGCGGGCCCGCTCCACCCGGCGTTCGTCCCACACCGGTTCCGGGGTCTCGCGGACCCGGCCGTCGGAGCCGAAGACCAGGAAGCGGTCGAAGGAGCGGGCGAACCAGCGGTCGTGGGTGACGGCCAGCACGGTCCCCTCGTACGCCTCCAGCGCCTCCTGGAGGGCTTCGGCGCTCTCCAGGTCGAGGTTGTCGGTGGGCTCGTCCAGCAGCAGGGCGGTGGTGCCGGCGAGTTCCAGCAGCAGGATCTGCAGCCGGGCCTGCTGGCCGCCGGAGAGCCGCTCGAAGTTCTGCTCGGCCTGCCGGTCCAGGCCGTAGCGGCGCAGGACCGACATGGCCGGGCCGCGCGCCCGGGAGTGCTCGGACCACAGGATGTCCAGCAGGGTGCGCCCGACCAGCTCGGGGTGGGCGTGGGTCTGCGCGAAGTGCCCCGCCACCACCCGCGCGCCGAGCTTGAACAGCCCGGTGTGCGCGACGTCCGCCCCGGCCAGCAGGCGCAGGAAGTGGGACTTGCCGGAGCCGTTGGAGCCGAGGACCGCGACCCGCTCGCCGTAGAAGACCTCCAGGTCGAACGGCTGCATCAGCCCGGTCAGCTCCAGCGCCTCGCAGGTGATCGCGCGCACCCCGGTACGGCCGCCGCGCAGCCGCATCCGGATGTCCTGCTCCTTGGGCGGCTCGGGCGGCGGCCCGGCCTCCTCGAACTTGCGCAGCCGGGTCTGCGCGGCCGCGTACCGCGAGGCCATCTCATGGCTGACCGAGGCGGCCTGCTGGAGGGTGAGGACCAGCTTCTTGAGCTGGGCGTGCTTCTCCGCCCAGCGCCTGCGCAGCTCCTCGAAGCGGGCGAAGCGCTCGCGGCGGGCGTCGTGGTAGGTGGCGAAGCCGCCGCCGTGCGTCCAGACGTCCGCGCCGCCCTCGGCGGGCTCCACGCTGACGATGCGCTCGGCACAGCGGGCGAGCAGTTCCCGGTCGTGCGAGATGAACAGCACGGTCTTGCGGGTGGCCCGGATCTGCTCCTCCAGCCAGCGCTTGCCGGGCACGTCCAGGTAGTTGTCCGGCTCGTCCAGCAGCAGCACCTCGTCCTGGCCCCGGAAGAAGTACTCCAGCACCAGCCGCTTCTGCTCACCGCCGGACAGGGTGTTCACCTGCCGCCACTGTGCCTGGTCGTAGGGGATGCCGAGCGCGGCCGTGGTGCACATGTCCCACAGGGTCTCCGTCTCGTACCCCTGGGCCTCGGCCCAGTCGGAGAGGGCCTGGGCGTAGGCCATCTGCGCGGCCTCGTCGTCCACGGTCATGATGGCGTGCTCGGCCTCGTCGACCGCCTTCGCGGCCGTGCGGATGCGCTTCGGGGCGACGGAGACGAGCAGGTCGCGGACGGTCGACCCGTCCCGGACGCCGCCGACGAACTGGGGCATCACCCCGAGTCCGCCGCTGACGGACACCTTGCCGCCGTGCGCGCCGAGTTCGCCCGCGATGATCCTGAGCAGTGTCGTCTTGCCCGCCCCGTTCGGGCCGACCAGGGCGACGGCCGAGCCCTCGCCGACGCGGAACGACACATCACCGAGCAGCGCCCGCCCGTCCGGCAGGTAGTACTCGAGATGCGCGACGTCCAGATGTCCCATGCCGTGCATTCTCCCCGCCACACCCCTCGGGACGGAAACGGGATTCCTTCAGCACCCGGCAGCACCCGGGGCCTGCCACGCGCGCCGTACCCTCGTACGCATGAGCAGTGACGACTCCGTACGGTCCTTCCCCGCCCGCTCCATCGAGACGCACGCCGCACTCGCGCCGGGCCGGGCCGAGGGCGTGCTGGCACTCCTCGCCGAGGCCGCCCGCGAGGACGGGCAGCAGCCGGTGTCCGAGCAGGGCCGGCTGCACTTGCGCGGCGGTGCCCGCCCGGGGGTCTCCCATCTGCTGCTGCACGCCGGGGACGAACTGGTCGGCTACGCCCAGCTGGAGGACACCGACCCGGTGGAGGCGCCCGCCGCCGAGCTGGTCGTACGGCCCTCGCACCGGGGACGCGGGCACGGCCGGGCGCTCGGCACCGCCCTGCTGGCCGCCTCAGGCAAGCGGCTGCGGGTGTGGGCGCACGGCGGGCATCCCGCGGCCCGGCATCTCGCGCAGGTGCTCGGGCTGACCCTGTTCCGCGAACTGCGCCAGATGCGGCGCCCGTTGACCGGCCTGGAGCTGCCCGACCCGGTGCTGCCCCAGGGCGTGACGGTACGGGCCTTCGAGCCGGGCCGGGACGAGGAGGCGTGGCTCGCGGTCAACGCGGCGGCCTTCGCCCACCACCCGGAGCAGGGCTCGCTGACCCGGCGCGACCTGGAAGACCGGGAGGCCGAGGCGTGGTTCGACCCGGCCGGGTTCTTCCTGGCCGAGCAGGACGGCGAGCTGGTCGGCTTCCACTGGACCAAGGCGCACACCGAGGAGGGACTCGGCGAGGTGTACGTGGTAGGGGTGCGCCCCGGCCGCCAGGGCGGGGGTCTCGGCAAGGCCCTCACCACGATCGGCCTGCGCCACCTGGCCGGACGCGGCCTGCCGACCGCGATGCTCTACGTCGACGCGGACAACAAGGCGGCGGTGTCGGTCTACGAGCGCCTCGGCTTCACCATCCACGAGACGGACCTGATGTACCGCACGGAGACGTGAACGTCGCGGGCCCGCCCAGCGGGTGTGTGCCGTGGCGGGCCTTCTCCGGCCCAACGGGGGTGAGTTGCGCGCTCTCGGCACCACGCCGTGTACGGCACCTGACCGACGCCGTGCTCCCGCCGCCGCTCCTCGTGGCCGACGGGCGGGCGCCACGCCGGCCGCGCTGGAGCGGGAGTCGGGCACACCGCTGACGGCCTGGCCGCAGGGTGTCACTCCGGCGCACCGTCCGTGGTGACCGCGCTGCTCACCGCCGTCTCCTTCGTCGTGCCGCGGCGGCGTACCGGCAGATCGACGGGCGGCCCCTGCGGGCCGCCCCCCGATTTCCCGCACGTCATGTGTCCGTAACCCTTGATTCAGAAGGGCTTGCGACCCTCGGGCGATGGAACCCGTGGCCCCCCATTCCGAGCCGCGCCCCGAGAGGGCAGAGGGCGGCGCGTCCGCTCCTCCGGATCACTCGGGAACAGACGCTGCCGTTACGCCTCCGGCGCGGAAGAATGGGTTCATGAGTCAGCGAGATGCCCAGGTACCGGCCCACCCGTCCCCCGACAACGCCCTGCGGCCACAGCCCCCCGTGGGCTCCATCGCCGCCCACCGCCCGCACACGGTCGCGGCGGCCGTCTCCGACCTGGAACCCGATCTCGACTCCGACCTCGACGTGTACGAGGAGCGGGCCACGGGCGGCGCCCCGCTGCCGCTGGGCCGCTTCCTGGACCGGGAGCGCAGCTGGCTCGCCTTCAACGAACGCGTGCTGGAGCTGGCCGAGGACCCCGCCACCCCGCTGCTGGAGCGCGCCAACTTCCTCGCGATCTTCGCCAGCAACCTGGACGAGTTCTTCATGGTCCGGGTGGCCGGCCTGAAGCGCCGCATCGCCACCGGCGTCGCCACCCGCTCCGCCTCCGGGCTCCAGCCCCGCGAGGTGCTGGAGATGATCTGGTCCCGCTCGCGCGAGCTGATGGCGCGGCACGCCGCCTGCTACCACGATGACGTCGCCCCCGCACTCGCGGAGGAGGGCATCCACCTGGTCCGCTGGAGCGAGCTGACCGACAAGGAGCAGGCCCGGCTGTTCACGCTGTTCCGGCACCAGATCTTCCCCGTGCTGACCCCGCTCGCCGTGGACCCCGCGCACCCCTTCCCGTACATCTCCGGCCTCTCGCTGAACCTGGCCGTGGTCGTGCGGAACCCGGTCAGCGGCCACAAGCACTTCGCCCGGGTCAAGGTGCCCCCGCTGCTGTCCCGCTTCCTGGAGAGCGGCCCCGGCCGGTTCGTCCCGCTGGAGGACGTGATCGGGGCGCACCTGGAGGAGCTGTTCCCCGGCATGGAGGTGCTGGAGCACCACGCCTTCCGGCTCACCCGCAACGAGGACCTGGAGGTCGAGGAGGACGACGCGGAGAACCTGCTCCAGGCGCTGGAGAAGGAGCTGATGCGGCGCCGCTTCGGGCCGCCGGTCCGGCTGGAGGTCGAGGAGGACATCGACCGCGAGGTGCTGGACCTCCTGGTGCGCGAGCTGAAGATCTCCGAGGCCGAGGTCTACCCGCTGCCCGGCCCGCTCGACCTCACCGGCCTCTTCCGCATCCACGGCCTGGACCGGCCGGAGCTGAAGTACCGCAAGTTCATCGCGGGCACCCACCGTGACCTCTCCGAGGTGGAGTCCGCCTCCGCGCCGGACATCTTCGCCGCGCTGCGCCAGCGGGACGTGCTGCTGCACCACCCGTACGACTCCTTCTCCACCTCGGTGCAGGCGTTCCTGGAGCAGGCCGCGCAGGACCCGGACGTGCTGGCGATCAAGCAGACGCTGTACCGCACCTCCGGCGACTCCCCGATAGTGGACGCGCTGATCGACGCGGCCGAGTCCGGCAAGCAGGTCCTGGTGCTGGTCGAGATCAAGGCCCGCTTCGACGAGCACGCCAACATCAAGTGGGCGCGCAAGCTGGAGGAGGCCGGCTGCCACGTCGTCTACGGCCTGGTCGGGCTGAAGACGCACTGCAAGCTGTCGCTGGTGGTCCGCCAGGAGGGCGAGACCCTGCGCCGCTACAGCCACGTCGGCACCGGCAACTACCACCCGAAGACCGCCCGGCTCTACGAGGACCTCGGCCTGCTCACCGCCGACCCGCAGGTCGGCGCGGACCTCTCCGACCTCTTCAACCGGCTCTCCGGCTACTCCCGCCGCGAGACCTACCGCCGGCTGCTGGTCGCCCCCAAGTCCCTGCGGGACGGGCTGATATCGCGGATCGACAAGGAGATCCAGCACCACCGCGCGGGCCGCCCGGCCTTCGTCAAGATCAAGGTCAACTCCATGGTCGACGAGGCCGTCATCGACGCCTGCTACCGGGCGTCCCAGGCGGGCGTGCCGGTCGACGTCTGGGTGCGCGGCATCTGCGCGGTCCGGCCCGGGGTCGAGGGGCTCTCCGAGAACATCCGGGTCCGCTCGATCCTCGGCAGGTTCCTGGAGCACTCCCGCGTGTTCGCCTTCGGCAACGGCGGCGAGCCCGAGGTGTGGTTCGGCAGCGCCGACATGATGCACCGCAACCTCGACCGCCGGATCGAGGCCCTGGTCCGGGTCACCGACCACGGTCACCGGGCGGCCCTCAACCGCCTGCTGGACACCGGCATGTCCGACACCACCGCCTCCTGGCACCTGGGCCCCGACGGCGAGTGGACCCGGCACGCGACCGACGCCGACGGCCAGCCCCTGCGCAACATCCAGGAGATGCTCATTGACGCCCGGAGGCGCCGGCGTGGCACCACGACACCCTGACCGGCCCCACCCGGAGCAGGCCCCGGCGGCGGTGCGCGCCAGCGGCGCCCGCCCGTCCGGCCCGGCGGACACCGCCCGCGTGACCGGACCGGGTTCCCCCGCCGTCCCCGGCCCCGGCGGTCCCCCGACCGGCGACGACCTCGCCGCGTATCTACGGGCGCAGGCCACCGAGTTCCTGCGGGCGCTCCGCTCGCACCGGGAGACCGGGAACGGGCCGGGCGGCGCCGGGGACACCGCCGACGCCGGGCGCGCGCTGCGCCGCTCCGCCCGCCGGATCAGCGCCGCCCTGCACACCTTCCGGGCCCTCCTCGACCCCGCCTGGGCCGATACCACGCGGCCCGAACTCGCCTGGGTGTCGGGCACCCTGGCCCAGGAGTACGCACAAGAGGCGCGCCTGGACCGGCTGTTGCTCGCGCTGCACCGGCTCTCCGGCTCGACTCCCGTGCCGGTGCGGGCCGTGGTGCACGCGGGCGCCCCGGGACCGGTGTCCGAGCGGGGAACTCTCACCGTCGGCGCGGCCAAGGCGGGCGCGCTGCTGGAGCGCCGGCTCACCCTGGCACGGGCCCGCGCCCACTCCGCCGCGCTGGAGGCCCTGGGCTCCGCCCGCTTCCACGCCCTCGCCGACCGGATCGCCCTGCTGGCCAGCGAGGTCCCCCTCGCGCCCGCCGCGCCCGGCACCGTCCTCGGGCCCCTGGCCGTCGCCGCCGAGGACCGCCTCACGGGTGCCGTCGCCACCCTCCCCCTGGTCACCGCCGGCGCCCCCTACAACGCGCAGGCCCTGATCCACGGCCTCTCCCCCGACCCGGCCCCGCACCCCCAGGACGGCCCCTGGCACCAGGTCCGGCTGCTCCTGCGCCTGCACCGCTACGCCCGCGAGATCCCGCACACCGCCCCCGCCGACCCCAGGCTGCGCCCGGCCGCCGAGTCCCTGACCCGGCACCGCGACGCGGCCGAAGCCGCCGCCGAGGCCGCCCAGGCCGCCCGCACCCCCCGGATCGCCCCCGCCACCGCCTACGCCCTCGGCGTGCTCCACGCCGACCAGCGCCACGAGGTGGAGGCAGCCAGGTTCGCCTTCCAGCAGACCTGGCAACACACCCCCTGACCCAGGCAGGAGTTCCCCCGTGCCCGCAGGCCCCGACGCGCTCCCCAAGACCGTCCACGCCGCCGGCTGCGTCCTCTGGCGCCGGGCACCCGGCACCGGCGCCCTTGAGGTGTGCCTCGTCCACCGCCCCCGGTGGGACGACTGGTCCCACCCCAAGGGCAAGCTCAAGCGGGGCGAGTCCGCGCTCGCGGCGGCCGTGCGGGAGGTCGCGGAGGAGACCGGGTACGCGGCCGAGACCGGGCCCGAGCTGCCCACCCTGCGGTATCCGGTCGAGGGGCGCCCCAAGCAGGTGCGTTACTGGGCCGCCGAGGCCGTCTCCGGGGCGTTCACACCCAACTCCGAGGTGGACGAGGTGGTGTGGCTGGCGCTCACCGAGGCGCGGGCCCGGCTGACCCAGCCCCGCGACCGCGATCTGCTCGACGCCCTCACCCGGCGGCTCGAACACCCCTGAGCACGCGGGGAGCACCCGGGAGCGTGCGCCGGAGCGCTCACGCTCCGCCGAGGTGCCCCTGCGCGTCCGTCCGCGCCTGGCTGCGTGCCCGCCGCGCCGGCCCCCGCCAGCCGCAACTGCACCGCGCCACGCAGAAGCGCCCCTGCTCGGCCGTCTCCGTGCGGTGTTCCCGCGCCCCCTCGGGGCCCTCATCCGACGCCACGGCGCCACGCTACCGGCCACCCCCCGGGGCGTGTCCCGGCCCCCTCCCGGCTCCCCTCGGCCCCCTTGTCCGTTCCGGGGGCCGGACAGCGCGTGACGGCACTCCCTACCCGTCGTTAACCGGAAGGACAGGGGGCCAGTGACGGACAAAACCGGCTGGGGGTTAGGCAGGCCATGGATCGGCGGCAGCACACGCGCGCGGGCAGGACGGGCGTCGCGGTGGGGATCATGGGACTCACGGTCGGGCTCGGGGCGGGTGCCTCGGGGTGTTCCGGCAGCGGGGCCGCCGCCGAGGGGGTGAACGGCGCGGGCGGCGAGCCGGTTGCCGTGCTCCGGCAGGCCGCCGACACCCTGGGCGACGCGGGCACCGCGCGGGCCACCACCTCCATGGAGATGGCGACCGGCGGCACCCGGGTCACCATCCGGGGCCGGGGCGTCTACGACTTCGGGCGCCGTCTCGGCCGGCTGACCGTGATCCTCCCGGCGGACCCGACCGGCACCCCGGAACACCGGCCCATCACCGAACTCCTCGCCCCCGGCGCCCTGTTCATGAAGAACCGGGGCGCGGGCGTGCCCGCCGACAAGTGGGTCAGGGTGGAGGCCGCGACCGTCTCCGACGGCAACCTGGTCACCGGCGGCGCGACCGACCCGTACGCCGCGGCCGAGGTGCTGCGCGGGACCCGTACGGCGGTCTACGTGGGCCTGACGAGCGTCGGCGGCACCGCCGTACGGCACTACCGGGGCACCGCCGACCTGGCGGGCGCGGCCCGTGCGGCCTCGGCGGGCAACCGGGCGTCGCTCGCCGCGGCGGCGAAAGGGTTCGCCACGGCCGAGGTCCCGTTCGACGTGTATCTCGACGCCGAGGGCCGCATCCGCAAGCTCCGCCAGCGCTTCAGCTTCGTCAACGGGCCCCGGGCGGCGGCCGTGGCGGTCGCCTCCACCACCCTGCTGCACGGTTTCGGCACCGAGGCCGACGTGACGCTGCCCCGCGAGTCCGACATCTACGCGGGCCGCCTCGCGGATGGCCAGGGGGCCCCGGCGGACTAGCCCGTCCGTGCCATGCGCGGCGCGTGGCGCGATCCCTACTCTAGGAAGCCGGTGCCGGCAGGCAGGACCAAGAGGAAGAGGTGACGCGCGTGGCCCCGGTCGGCGGTACGGCGGTGCAGGACCACGTGGCCCTCGCGGAGATAGAGCTGTGCGGCGAGCTGATCATCGCCGCCTCGGCCGCCGAGGACCGGCTGAGCCTGGCGAGCATAGACGAGGTGCTCCGGGTCACCGAGGAGCGCGCAGCCGCCGCCTAGCCCAGCGGATCAGGTGCGCAGCATGCGCCCGATGGCCTTCGTCGCCTCGTCCACCTTCGCGTCGATCTCGTCGCCGCCCCTGAGGGCCGCGTCCGCCACGCAGTGCCGCAGGTGCTCCTCCAGCAACTGGAGCGCGAAGGACTGGAGCGCCTTGGTGGAGGCGGAGACCTGGGTGAGCACGTCGATGCAGTACGTGTCCTCCTCGACCATGCGCTGGAGCCCCCGGACCTGGCCCTCGACCCGGCGCAGCCGCCTGAGGTGCTCGTCCTTCTGGTGGTGGTAACCGTGCGTGGCGCCGGGCTCGGTCGTCGTCATCGCGGGCCTCCATCTCGGGACGGCGGGAACACATACCCCTGGTGGGTATATCGTAACGAACTTCCCGGGGTAGCGGACAGGTCGAAGGTCCCCCGTGCCGAGCAACGGTGCGCGATGGGCGACACTGGGGGATGGCCCGATAGCCGTGGCCGGATGATGCACCTAGCATCAGCCAGACCGAAACCAGAGCATCCCGAGGACCACACGTGCGCTTTCGTCTGACCCCCAGGGAGACGAGCTTCTACGACATGTTCGCCGCGTCCGCGGACAACATCGTCACGGGCTCGAAGCTCCTGATGGAACTGCTCGGGGCGGACTCCTCCGCCCGAGCCGAGATCGCAGAGCGTATGCGGGCCGCGGAACACGCCGGTGACGACGCCACGCACGCGATCTTCCACCAGCTGAACTCCTCCTTCATCACGCCGTTCGACCGCGAGGACATCTACAACCTGGCCTCGTCGCTCGACGACATCATGGACTTCATGGAGGAGGCCGTCGACCTGGTCGTCCTCTACAACATCGAGGAGCTGCCGAAGGGCGTCGAGCAGCAGATCGAGGTGCTGGCGCGGGCCGCGGTGCTGACGGCGGAGGCGATGCCGAACCTGCGCACCATGTCCAACCTGACCGAGTACTGGATCGAGGTCAACCGGCTGGAGAACCAGGCGGACCAGATCCACCGCAAGCTGCTCGCCCAGCTCTTCAACGGCAAGTACGACGCGATCGAGGTGCTGAAGCTCAAGCAGGTCGTGGACGTGCTGGAAGAGGCGGCGGACGCGTTCGAGCACGTGGCGAACACGGTGGAGACCATCGCCGTCAAGGAGTCCTGAGGCGTCGATGGACACCTTCGCTCTGATCGTGACCATCGGGGTCGCGCTCGTCTTCACGTACACCAACGGCTTCCACGACTCCGCGAACGCCATCGCCACCTCGGTGTCGACGCGTGCGCTGACCCCGCGCGCGGCGCTGGCGATGGCGGCCGTGATGAACCTCGCCGGCGCCTTCCTCGGCTCCGGTGTCGCCAAGACCGTCTCCGAGGGCCTGATCGAGACCCCGCACGGCTCGCACGGCATGGCCATCCTCTTCGCCGCGCTGATCGGCGCGATCGTCTGGAACCTCGCCACCTGGTACTTCGGCCTGCCCTCGTCGTCCTCCCACGCGCTGTTCGGCGGCATGGTGGGCGCGGCGCTGGCGGGCGGCACCGACGTGCTGTGGAACGGGGTGGTCGAAAAGATCGTCATCCCGATGTTCATCTCCCCGGTCGTCGGTCTGGTCGGCGGCTACCTGGTGATGACGGCCATCCTGTGGCTGTTCCGCAAGGCCAACCCGCACAAGGCCAAGCGCGGCTTCCGCATAGCCCAGACGGTGTCGGCGGCCGGTATGGCGCTCGGCCACGGTCTCCAGGACGCGCAGAAGACCATGGGTGTCGTGGTGCTCGCCCTGGTGATCTCCGGCGACGAGACCTTCGGCGACCCGATCCCGGTCTGGGTCAAGATCTCCTGTGCGCTGATGCTGTCGCTCGGCACCTACGCGGGCGGCTGGCGCATCATGCGCACCCTGGGCCGCAAGATCATCGAGCTGGACCCGCCGCAGGGCTTCGCCGCCGAGGCGACCGGCGCGTCGATCATGTTCACCACGGCGTTCCTGTTCAAGGCGCCGATCTCCACCACCCATGTCATCACCTCGGCGATCATGGGTGTGGGCGCGACCAAGCGGGTCAACGCGGTCCGCTGGGGCGTCGCCAAGAACATCGTGCTCGGCTGGTTCATCACCATGCCGGCCGCGGCGCTGGTCGCGGCGGGCGCCTTCGAGCTGGTCGACCTGGCCGTACTGTAGAAGCCGCGCACAGAGCAAGGGCCCGCCCCCGGATCACCGGGAGCGGGCCCTTCTCATGTCCTCGCGGTGGCACCGCCATGCAGCACCGCGAGGGGCACAGTGCCGGTCCGGCTCAGCCGAAGCGGCCCGAGATGTAGTCCTCGGTGGCCTGCACCGAGGGGTTGGAGAAGATCCGCTCGGTGTCGTCGATCTCGACCAGCTTGCCCGCCTCACCCACCCCGGCCAGGTTGAAGAAGGCGGTACGGTCCGAGACGCGCGCCGCCTGCTGCATGTTGTGGGTCACGATGACGATCGTGAACCGTTCCTTCAGCTCGCCGATCAGGTCCTCGATCGCGAGAGTGGAGATCGGGTCGAGCGCGGAGCACGGCTCGTCCATCAGCAGCACCCGGGGCTCGACGGCGATGGCCCGCGCGATGCACAGCCGCTGCTGCTGGCCGCCGGAGAGGCCGGAGCCGGGCTTGTTCAGCCGGTCCTTGACCTCGTTCCACAGGTTGGCGCCGCGCAGCGACTTCTCCACCACGTCGTCCAGCTCGCTCTTGCGGTGGCCGCCGTTCAGCCGCAGGCCCGCCGCCACGTTCTCGAAGATCGACATGGTGGGGAACGGGTTCGGGCGCTGGAAGACCATGCCGACCTCGCGCCGCACCGACACCGGGTCGACGCCGCTGCCGTACAGGTCCTCGTCGTCCAGCAGCACCTTGCCCTCGACGCGGCCGCCGGGGGTCACCTCGTGCATCCGGTTCAGGGTGCGCAGGAACGTCGACTTGCCGCAGCCGGAGGGGCCGATGAACGCCGTCACCGAACGGGGCTCCACGGTCATCGAGATGTCCTCGATCGCCTTGTGGGCACTGTAGAAGGCGGTGAGTCCGCTCACATCGATTCGCTTGGCCATTGCTTCACTACTTCCAGTCGGTCGCTGAGGGGGGCCGCGTCAGCGACCGGTCTTGGGGGCCTTCCAGCGGGCGATGCCGCGGGCCGCCAGGTTGAGGATCATCACGAACGCGATCAGCGTCAGCGAAGCGGCCCAGGCACGGTCGTAGGCCGCGCCCGCACCCGCGCTCTGCGCGTACTGCTGGTAGATGTACAGCGGCAGCGACGCCTGGGCGCCCTCGAAGGGGTTGGCGTTGATGAAGGGGTTGCCGAACACCAGCAGCAGCACCGGGGCGGTCTCGCCCGCGATGCGGGCGACGGCCAGCATGACGCCGGTCGTGATGCCGCCGAGCGAGGTCGGCAGGACCACCTTGAGGATGGTCCGCCACTTCGGGATGCCGAGCGCCAGGGACGCCTCGCGCAGCTCGTTCGGGACCAGCTTCAGCATCTCCTCGGTGGAGCGCACCACCACCGGCATCATCAGGATCGCCAGGGCCAGCGAACCGGCGAACCCGAAGGGCTGGAGGTCGAGGATCAGCATCAGGCTGAGGATGAACAGGCCCGCGACGATGGACGGGATGCCCGTCATCACGTCGACGAAGAAGGTCACCGCCAGGGCGAGCCGACCCCGGCCGTACTCCACCAGGTAGACCGCGGTGAGCACACCGATGGGGGCGCCGATCGCGGTGGCGAGGCCGACCTGCTCCAGGCTGCCGAGGATGGCGTGGTAGATGCCGCCGCCGGGCTCGGAGTCCGAGATCACGCCCATGGAGTGGCTGAGGAAGTAGCCGTCGAGGACCTTCACGCCGCGCGAGACGGTCGTCCAGACCAGCGACACCAACGGGATCAGGGCCAGCAGGAACGCCACCCAGACCAGTGCGGTGGCGACCCGGTCCTTAGCCTGGCGGCGGCCCTCGGCGCGGGCGGCGACCGCGTAGGTGCCGAGGACGAACAGCAGCGCGGCGATCAGGCCCCACTGGACACGGCTGTGCAGTCCGGCCACCAGGCCGATGCCCGCGGCCAGGGCGACGGAACCGGCCGCGACCGCCCACAGGGACCACTTCGGCAGCCCGGCACCGCGCCGCACACCGGCGCCGTCACGGGGATTCAGTGCGGTGCTCATGCGTTGGCCCCCGAGTACTCCTTGCGGCGGGCGATGATCGCGCGGGCCGCGCCGTTGACCAGCAGGGTGATGACGAACAGGACCAGACCGGAGGCGATCAGCGCGTCCCGGCCCTGCACGGACGCCTCACCGAACTTGGAGGCGATGTTCTGCGCGAAGGTGCCGCCGCCGGGGTCGAGCAGGCTGGCCTGGATGTCGTAGCTCGGGGAGAGCACGGTGGCCACGGCCATCGTCTCGCCGAGCGCCCGGCCGAGGCCCAGCATCGCGGCGGAGATCACACCGGAGCGCCCGAAGGGGAGCACCGCCATGCGGATGACCTCCCAGCGGGTGGCGCCGAGGGCCAGAGCGGCCTCCTCGTGCATCCGGGGCACCTGGCGGAAGACCTCGCGGCTCACGTTGGTGATGATCGGCAGGATCATGATGGCCAGCAGGATGCCGACGGTGAGCATCGCGCGCGGCGCGCCGCCGTCCCAGGCGAAGATCCCGGTCCAGCCGAGGAACTCGTCCAGCCAGCCGTACAGGCCCTGCATGTGCGGGACGAGGATCAGGGCGCCCCACAGGCCGTACACGATCGAGGGCACGGCGGCGAGCAGGTCGATCACGTAGGCGATCGGGCCGCTCAGCCGGCGCGGGGCGTAGTGGGTGAGGAACAGCGCGATGGCGACCGCGATCGGCAGGGCCAGCGCCATGGCGACGATCGAGGACACGACCGTGCCGAACGCCAGCACCGCGATGCCGAAGACCGGCGGGTCGGTGTTGGTGTTCCACTCGAAGGTGGTCAGGAAGTTGCCGTCGTCGGCGCTGATCGCCAGGCACGCCCGGTAGGTGAGGAAGACCGCGATGGCGGCCATGATCACCAACAGCAGGATGCCCGAGCCGCGCGAGAGGGCCAGGAAGATCCGGTCGCCGGGGCGGGTCACACCCGTGGCGGGCCGCCGCGCGTGGGCGGCGGGGGGAGGGGGTGCGTCGGTTGTCGTCGATATGTCCATCGGGTTCTCCGGTCTGCTGAGCCGCGCGGGCGGCTCACAGGAGCCGTACGCGACGTGCGGCTCCGGGCGGCGGTGCACCGGACGGTGCGGCCGGCCCCCACGAGCGGGGCCGGCACGCACACGCGGAATCAGGTCAGCTCAGGCCGGCGACGGTGGTGCGGACCTTGGCGATGATCTCTGCGGGGATGGGCGCGTAGTCGTTCTCCGACAGCACCTTCTGGCCGTCCTCGGAGGCGAGGTAGGTCAGGAACGCCTTGGTCGCGGGCAGCGTCTCGGGCTTGTTGCCCTTGTCGCAGACGATCTCGTACGTGACCAGGGTGAGCGGGTAGGCGCCCTCGGCCTTGGTGTTGTAGTCCAGCTTCAGCGTGAGGTCACTGCCGGTGCCGACGACCTTGGCGGCCGCGATGTCGGCGGTGGCGGAGTCGGTGGAGGGCTTCACCGGGGTCTTGGCACCGGTGGCGACGGCCACGGTGGTCATGTCCTTGGCGTAGGACAGCTCGAAGTAGCCGATCGCGCCCGGGTTCTGCTTGACGCCCTGGGCCACACCGGCCGACCCGGAGGCCGCCTGGCCGCCCTTGGCCTGCCACGCCTTGCCGCCCTCGTACTTCCAGTTGTCCGGGGTGGTGGCGATCAGGTACTTGGTGAAGTTGTCCGTGGTGCCGGAGTCCTCGGAGCGGTGGAACGCCTGGATCTTCAGGTCGGGCAGCTTCGCCGAGGGGTTCAGCTTCTTGATCGCCGCGTCGTTCCACTTCTGGATCTTGCTGTCGAAGATCTTGGCGAGCGTCGGGGCGTCCAGCACCAGGTCGTCCACGCCGGGCACGTTGTAGCCGAGCGCGATCGGGCCGCCGACCATCGGCAGGTCGATGCCCTGGCCGCCCTTGCAGACCTTCTTCGAGGCGAGGACGTCCTCAGGCTTCAGCGCGGAGTCGGAGCCGGCGAACGCGATCTGACCCTGGTTGAAGGAGGTGACACCGGCACCGGAACCGGCGCCCTTGTAGTTGATCTGCACACCGCACGCCTGGGAGAACTCCTTCACCCACGCGTCGATCGCGTTCTTCTGCGCCGAGGAGCCGTCAGCCAGCAGCTGGCCCTTGGCCCCGTCGCACTTGATCGAACCGGCGGCCGCCGACGACGACGTACCGCTGGGCTTCGTGCCCGCGTCGTCGGAACCGCACGCCGTCAGGGCCAGGGCACCGGAGACGGCGACCGCACCGAGCGAGAGGGCGCGCAGCCGGTTCTTGCGCTGAAGCTTCACGTTCGGAAGTTCCTTCCAGGAGCCGCCGCGAGGGGCGGCGTGCGAAGTTGGTGGTACGCCAGTGCGTCTTGTCCGCACTCCGTACCGGCTACGGCCGAAATTAGGCAGAACAGGTGAAGCCGCCGATGGCCCGAAGTGAACGAGGGGTGAACCCCTGCCGTCGGCCCGGTGAGGTGACGGAACGCATACGAAATGGACACGCCCATGTCTCGGCCGGCGACGCGTTCTCGCCCCCCGACCGCAACCCCGGCCCCCCGCCCGCCGTCTGGGTCAAGGAGAGGCCACCCGGACCCGGGGGCCGACAGGGGCGAGGGGCGGCGGACATGGACCGACGGATGTTTCTCATGGGCGGGGGCGCCACCGCCCTCACCGCATGCGCGCCGGGCGGCGACGCCTCCGCCCGGCCGGCCCCCACCGGGCCACGGATCTCCACCGCCGCGAGGGCCGCCGCCGACTGGACCGCCCTCGCCCGCGACCTCGACGGCACCCTGGTCCGCCCCGGCGACGCCTCCTGGACCCCGGCCCGCCGCCTCTACAACACCCGCTTCGACACCCTGCGCCCCGCCGCCGTCGCCTACGCCGCCCACACCGCCGACCTCCGCACCCTGCTCGCGTACGCCCGGACCCGCCGGATCAAGGTGGCGATCCGCAACGGCGGCCACTCCTACGCCGGTTACTCCTCCGGTGACGGCCGCCTGATCCTGGACGTGTCCGCCCTGAACCGGGTCAGCGTCTCGGGCGGGCACGCCGTGGTGGGCGCGGGGGCCAAGCTGATCGACGTGTACCGGGCGCTCGCCGCCAAGGGCGCGACCATACCGGCCGGCTCCTGCCCGACGGTCGGGATCTCCGGCCTGGTCCTCGGCGGCGGCCACGGTGTCGCCTCCCGCGCCTACGGCCTCACCTGCGACAGCCTCACCCAGGCCACCCTGGTCACGGCGGACGGCCGTACCCGCACCGCCGACGCCCGCGAGAACGCGGACCTGTTCTGGGCGCTGCGCGGCGCGGGCAACGGCAACTTCGGCGTCGTCACCGAACTGCGCTTCGCCACCCACCCCGCCCCGCGGGCCGTCACCGCCTCCCTGCGCTGGCCGTGGGCGAAGGCGGCGGCGGTGCTGAGAGCCTGGCAGGAGTGGGGGCCCGCCCAGCCGGACGAGATCTGGTCCGCCCTGCATCTGGAACGCGCCGGGAGCCACACCCCGACCGTCTCCGTCTCCTGCTTCTCCCTGGGCTCCCGGAGCGGACTGGAGAACGCGGTCGACCGCCTCGCCCACCGCGCGGGCGCCGACGCCTCGGCCGTCTCCCTGCGCGACCACGGCTACGAGGAGGCGATGGAGATCTACGCCGGCTGCTCCGCCTTCGCCACCGACGCCCAGTGCCATCTGCCCGGCACCACCCCCGGCCGCTCCCCGCACGGCGCCCTGCACCGCGAGACCTACGCGGCCCGCTCCGACTTCTTCGACCGCTCGCTGTCCCCGGCGGGCGTGGAGACCCTGCTGAAGCGGGTAGGCGCCATGTCCGGCGGCGCGGGCAGCGTGGCGCTCACCGCGCTGGGCGGCGCCGTCAACCGGGTCTCCCCCACCGCGACCGCCTTCGTGCACCGCCGCTCCCGCATGCTGGCCCAGTACCTCGCCTCCTGGGGCGCGGGCAGCTCCGGCACGGCCGCCCGGACCTGGCTGGACGCCACCCACACCGCGCTGCGCCCCCACGCCTCGGGCGCCGCCTACCAGAACTACACCGACTCCGCCCTGACCGACTGGCGCCGCGCCTACTACGGCAGCGCCGGCACCCGCCTCGCCGAGGTGAAGAAGCGGTACGACCCGGACCGGTTCTTCGGTTACGCGCAGGGGCTGTGAGACACGAGAAGGCCGCGGCACCGCCGAGTGCCGCGGCCCGCTCCGAACGCCCCGGGTCCCTAGGCCGCCAGGTCCTTGTCCCCGGTCCCGGCCGGCTCGCGGCCGCCGGAGAACAGCGCGCCACCGCGCTCACCGCCCACCGGACGGGCACTCACCAGCCGCCCCGCGCGCGGGGAGCGGGCGACGGCCCGTACCAGCGGGGTCAGCAGCGCCGTCGCGGGCGGGGAGAGCAGCAGCGCGACCGCCGTGCCGAGCGCGAAGCCGCCGACCACGTCGGTCGGGTAGTGCACGCCCATGAAGACCCGGCAGAAGCCCTCCAGCAGGGCGAGCGCGATACCGGCGACGCCGAAGCGGCGGTTGGCGACGAAGAGGCCGACGCCGAGCGCCATGGTGATCGTCGCGTGGTCGCTGACGAAGGAGTAGTCGCTCTTGCCCGCGATCAGGACCCTGAGCCCCTGGTGGTCCAGGAACGGGCGGGGCCGCTCCACGAAGCCCCGGATGGGCACGTTCACCAGGACGGCCACGGCCGCCGCGAGCGGCGCCCACACCAGCGCGGACACCGAGGACACCGCGTCCGGGCCGCCCTTGCGCCGGACCGTCAGCCAGCACGCCAGCACCAGCAGGACCATGGCCACCGGCAGTCCGTACTCGCCCACGAACTCGATCATCCGGTCGAACCAGTGCGGCGCGGCCTTCGCCAGGCCGTTGATGTCGTAGAGCAGCTCGACGTCGGGGTTCGATCCGGATTCGGCGAGTACAGCCATGGTGCGGCGGCCCCTTCGTCGTCTGACCGGACGCACCCGGTGTGCGTCGCGCCAACTCCCCCGTGGGTCGTAGATCCGCTTCCGCTGCACTGGCGCACTGACGTCTGCTCGGCTACGTGAACAGGAACGCACACCGTCTGTGAATACGTTCCACGCTCCACTGAATGATCACTCAGACGTTACCGAAGAGATACCCGTCCGCGCAGCTCAGGGGGTGGGTTGACGCTCCGCTACACCCGGGTCGGCAACGCTTTCGCGCCATCCTCGGTGACCCGGGTGGCACCGAAGTAATCACCGCCGTCGACCGGGTCGAACCGGATCACCGCACCCGTGCGCGGCGCGTCGATCATGTAGCCGCCGCCCACGTAGATCCCCACGTGGTGGATGGCCCGCGAGTCGGCCGGATCGTGCGAGAAGAACACCAGGTCACCCGGGAGCAGTTCGTCGCGCGCCGGATGCGGTCCCGCGTTGTACTGGTCGTTCGCCACGCGCGGCAGCTTGATCCCGACCGCGTCGTACGACGCCTGGGTCAGCCCCGAGCAGTCGAACCGCCCGCTCTGCGCGGCCGTACCGGTGCCGCCCCACAGATACGGGGTGCCGAGCTTGCTCTGTGCGTAGGCGATGGCCCCGGCCGCCTGCCGGGAGGGGTCCACGCGGGTGACCGGCGCGGCGAAGCTCCTGGAGAGCGTCGTGATCGTCTTCACGTAGTTCCGCGTCTCCCGGTACGGCGGCACGCCCCCGTACCGGATGACCGCGTACGCGCCCGCGTTGTAGGCGGCGAGCATGTTGGCCGAGACGTCACCGGGAACGTGCCTGACGTACTTGGCCAGTTCACAGTCGTAGGAGGCGGCCGAGGGGATCGCGTCGTCGGGGTCCCACACGTCCCGGTCGCCGTCGCCGTCCCCGTCCACCCCGTGAGTGGCCCAGGTGCCGGGGATGAACTGCGCTATCCCCTGCGCCTTCGCGGGGCTGCGCGCACCCGGGTTGAATCCGCTCTCCTGGTACAACTGGGCTGCCAGCAAGGCGGGGTTGATGGCCGGACAGAGGTTGCCCCACTTCCGCACCAGCGGCTGGTACGCCGCCGGGACCGCCCCCTTGGCCAGCCCGACACCGCCGGCGGCGACCCCGCCCGCGAGGTTGCCCGCGACGATGTACACCCCGGCGACGAGCAGCATCACGAAGCTCAGACCGAGCCCGATCGCGGCACCCCCGGCCACCCATACTTTGCGCACGGGTCAACCCTCCCCCATATCGGCCCGGTTCAAGGCCGCTTTGCCCCCGCGCCCGGCCCTCAGGCCAACAATTCGGCCTAGCGGCGGCCGGTCCGACGCCCTTTCAGCTCCCGGCCGCCGTCCGGTACAGCGCGGCCGCCGCGCTCCCCAGCACCACGCTGTAGGAGACGTCCGCCGTCGAACCGCCCCGCTCGTGCCCGCCGAGCACCCCAACCAGTTGCCCGGACCCGTTCACCCAGGGGCTGCCGCTGGTCCCGCCGGTGAAACCGGGGCAGCGCACCCGCTGCTGGGTACGGCCTCGCGCCACCGGCCGGTCGGTGCACATCACCGGCGTCTCCCGGGCGTCCGGGAGACCGAGGACGGTGACGGCACTCGCGCCGGTCGCGGTCCCGGTGGTGAACCGGTTCGCGCCGACCACGTCCTCCAGCCGTCTGCCGTCCACCTCTCCGACGTGCGCGAAGGCCACATCGCTGTCCTCGTCCCGCTCCGCCGTCCACCTCCCGGGCAGCACCCGCGCCTCCACCGGCCACATCCCGTACGGCGCCCGGCCGTCCCGGTAGCCCGGCGCGAAGAACAGCTTCCCGCCGGTGCGGGTGACACAGTGCGCGGCGGTGACGAGCAGATCCCGGCCGGGGCTGTGCACGACCGAGGCGGTGCAGAAGTGGTCGCGCTCCGGCCGCCCCGCGCCGTCCGCGCCGAACAGCGCGCCCACCCGGGCGGTCCGCGCACCGGCGGGCGCGGTGACGGTCACCTCGAGCGGGCCGCGGCCGTCATCGGCGGCCGCCACGGAGGCCGAGGTGAGGGCGAGCAGCACCACCGCGCCGAGCAGGGCGGGCCGCGAAGTGACCGGGTCACGTGCACTGCGCTTCATCAGTTCTCACTCCGTCCCGCCAGGGTTGAGAAAGGGTTGCGACACCTTCCCGGACTTCGCTGAGACTCTCCTGTGAACCGGCCGCGCACCGACCGCCGCAGGTGAGGCGCCCCGGGTGAGGCGCCGCAGGTGAGGCGCCGCAGGTGAGGCGCCGCGGGTGAGGCGCCGCAGGTGAGGCGCCGCGGGTGAGGCGCCGCGGGCCGGAGTGCCGGCCGGCCCCCCGGCGCCGGCCACGCCCCGCCCGTCGCGCGGTCACGCCCTGTCGGCTCCGCCGGTCGCGGGCGCCTCCAGCGCCCACCGCACCCCGGTCAGCTCCTCGGACAGCGTCCACAGCCGCCGGGCGGCCTCCGGATCGCTGGCCGCCGCACTCCGGCCGACCAGCGCGGGGGCGCCGCGCCACTCGCCGAGACCGCCGGGGCCGACGTAGGACGCGCCGGGCAGATCCTCGGTCGCCGCGTACAGGGTGGGCAGGGCGCCGCCCTTGTCGTCCTGGGCGAACACCTTGTTGCCGACGCCCATGAAGGCACGGGCCAGCGGGCTGGCGGCATGGCTCTGGAGGTTGGTGGCCGCGTAGCCGGGGTGGGCGGCGAGGGCGCGCACCGGGGACCCCGCCCCGGCGAGGCGCCGCTGGAGTTCCAGGGTGAACAGCAGGTTGGCCAGCTTGGACTGGGCGTAGGCGCGGGTCGGGGTGTAACGGCCGCGCAGATTGACGTCGTCGAAGCTGATCCGGCCGTCCCCGCTCCGGTGCAGCGTCGAGGAGACGGTCACCACGCGGCCGGTGACCTGCGGCAGCAGCAGGTTGGTCAGGGCGAAGTGCCCGAGGTGGTTGGTGCCGAACTGGGTCTCGAAGCCCTGCGCGGTCCGCCCTTCCGGCAGCATCATCACGCCCGCGTTGTTGACCAGCAGGTCCAAGGGGCGGTCCCAGCCGGCGGCGAACTCGCGCACCGAGTCCAGGTCCGCCAGGTCCAGCCGGCGCACCTCGGTGCTCCCGCTCACCCGGCCCGCGGCGGCGGCGCCCCGCGCCAGATCCCGCACCGCGAACACCACGTGCGCCCCGGACCGCGCCAGCGCGGCGGCGGCCACGAAGCCGATCCCGCTGTTGGCACCGGTCACCACGGCCGTACGGCCGCTCAGATCGGGCAGACGGTCCACATTCCACCGGCGCGCGGCGCGCGCCTCGCTCATCTCGGCCATGACCACAATGTAGGCAACGCCAACAATGATGTCAACGACAACAATGCAGCCATCGCCAACAAAGCTGGCGCCGACAACATCGGGATACGATGACCCCCATGCCGCGCATCCCCACGAGCCGCCCGTACCACCACGGCGACCTGCGCGCCGCCCTGCTGGAGAGCGCCGAGCGCACCCTGCGCGAGAAGGGCGCCGCCGCCCTCTCCCTGCGCGAACTGGCCCGCGCCACCGGCGTCAGCCACGCCGCTCCGGGCCGCCACTTCAAGGACAAGCAGGCCCTCCTCGACGCCCTCGCCCTCGACGGCTACCAGCGGCTGGACCGGGCCCTCACCGCCGCGACCGCCGACACCCCCGACGCGGACTTCGAGCGGCACCTGACCGACCTCGCCCGCGCCTACCTCGGCTTCGCCGTCGACAACCCCGAGCTGCTGGAGCTGATGTTCGCGCGCAAGCACGACCCCGACAGCTCCGACCGGCTCGCCACCACCGTCGACCAGTCGCTCGGCGCCCTCACCCGCACCTTCGCCCACGCCCAGGAACGCGGCGAGATCGTCCAGGGCGACCCCGAGCGCATCACCCTCGTCGCCGCCGCGAGCCTGCACGGCCTCGCCGCCCTCATCGCCGGCTGCGCCCTGGACGCCGACGAGGCCCTCGCCGGTCTCGACACCCACGTCCACCTCCTGCTGCACGGACTCCGGCCCCGCTGACCCGGCGTGAGAACATCGTCTCGACGCCTCACCCGACCAGCCGTCAGAAACCGCTCCGGCAAGCTGAAAGGCCGTAAAAGAGCCCAACGACGGAACCACACCGCAGGTTTCGCTCCCGCGTCATTGCCCGGCGTGACCTGCTGTGATACACAGAGTGACCGTACACACCAAATGTACGAGACCCGCCTGTGAATGCCGCCAAGTCGACATACGACGGCGACGTTGTCGGCGACAATGGGTGCCGACCTCCGCACACCGCGGAGGACCGGCACAACTACCCACCAGGGGCGGTGACTTACATGCTCTTTGCGGCCGACAAGGGAGACATCAACACCATCATCGGCGGAATCGCTCCGGACTGGGGGCCTTTCGGCAGCCTGGGCAACGAGGCGAAGGTGATGATCGAGGTGGTGATGGCCGTCGCCATCCTGCTCTGCCTCGGCATCGCCATCTGGGGCGCGGCCAAACAGCGCATCGGTGCCACCGCGCTGCGGGACACCTTCAGCGCGGAACAGGGCAAGGGACTCATCATCGCGGGCCTCACCGGGGTCTTCATCATCGGCTCCCTCGGCACGCTGTTCACCATCGTGTACGGCATGGCCGTCTGACCGCTCCGACCGAGGTTGCGTTTCCCTGATGTCGAGTCACCACAGCGCGTACGCGCGAGGACCAGCCCGGCTACCGTCGTATGAACACGAGGCGGAGAGGGCGTACGCGGCATGAGCACCTCAGGCGAGCACGGCTACCCCGACACCGGGCACACCCGCACCCACCTGCCCGGCGGCGACCCCTACGGCGGCGCCCCCCGCCGCACCCCCCGCTCCTCCTCCCGGAGCCTCATCACCGTCGTCGGCGTCGTCGTCCTCCTCATCGCCGCCATCGCCTTCGCCAACCGCGACAACTCCCCCCCGTCGAACTCCCCGACCAAGGGCCCCGCCCACCAGAACGCCGCCCCCACAGCCGCCTCGGGCACCACCCCGGTCCCCACCACCGAAAACGGCATCCCCACCCACTTCCCCCACACCCAACAAGGGGCGGAGAGCGCGGCGGCCAACTACGCGGTGGCGCTGGGGTCGGCGGAGATGTTCAACAAGGCCAAGCGCGACTCCGTCCTCCAGACCGTCATGACCCCTTCCAGAGTCACGAGTTCCACAGCGGAGATGGATGAGGCGTACACCTCCGCCTTCAATCAGAGCCTCGGCCTGAGCGCGGACGGCGCCGCGCCGTCGGGGTCCACCTTCGTCTCACGGACGAGCCCGATCGGCACCAAGGTCACCGAACCCGGCGACGACACCGCCACGGTCGCGGTCTGGTGCAGCGGGCTGCTGGGGCTGGCGGGAGCCAAGTCCACCAACCCGGTCACCAACAGCTGGTTCACCATCACGATGAGACTCCAGTGGGCAGCCGACGACTGGAAGATCGTCACGCATTCCCAGAAGGAAGGACCGGCACCGGTCCCCGGTGACGACAAGGCTTCCAGCGCGGACGACATGTCGAAGACGGTCGAGGAGTACGGAGGGTTCACCTATGCGCGCTGATCGCCGCCTGCTCGCCCTGGCCGGCATCGTCGGGGCCGTCCAGGCCACGGCCGTCCTCACGGCTTCCCGCGCTCTCGCGGCGCCCTCACCGAAGCCCACGAAGAGCAACGATCCCTGCGACCTGATCCACGGCGCGGCACGCGACTTCTGCGACAAGGACAGCACCGGCGGAGGCAGCTCGCGCAAGGGTCTCACCACCGACAACCCCCTGACGTCCACCCTCGATCCCCTCGCCTCCCTCGCCAAGGGCTGTGCCGATGCCGCGTCGTGGACGATCGGGAAGCTGAGTGACGCGGTGAAGGAGACGGCGAGCGTCGACTTCACGAACCCGAAGTTCCTCCAGCAGTACGCGGTGGTCTTCGCCGCCTCCACGATCCTCACCCTCGTCCTGTGGCTCCTGGCCGTGGCCAAGCGAGCCGTCAGGGGCGTCCCCCTCACCACCGCCATCTCCGAAGCCGTCGGCTTCCTCTGGCTCACGGTGCTGGCCTCCGCCTTCACCCCCCTGATCCTCTACACCGTCGTCTCCGCCGCGGACGGCGTCACCGACGTCCTGGCGAAAGCCACCGGCGACCAGGCCGACACGTTCTTCGGCACCTTCTCCGGCGCCCTGGAGAAGGGCGACGACATCGGCGGCGGCCCCATCATGCTGGTCATCGTCTCCCTGGTCAGCATCCTCGCCGCAGGCGTCCTCTGGCTCGAACTCGTCATCCGCGCCGCCCTGCTCTACGTGGGCGCCCTCCTCGGCACCGTCGTCTACGCGGGCCTCGTCGACAAGAACCTGTGGGGCCACGTCCGCCGCTGGGCCGGCATCATGATCGCCGTCATCATGGTCAAACCGGTCATCGTCATCGTCCTCGGCCTCGCCGGCGCCCTCGCCGGCGACAACGGCCCCGATGCCTTCTCCGCCGTCGTCTCCGGCCTCTCCATCATCCTGCTCGCCATCTTCGCCAGCGCGATGATCTACCGCTTCGTCCCCGGCTTCGGCGACGACATCGCCGGCTCCCGCAACAACCGCATCATGCAGGGCGCCGAAGGCAAGGCCGCCGCCGTCATCAGCTCCCCCGCCACCCTCGTCGCCCAGGGCATCAAGACCCACAGCACCCGCGCCGACAGCAACGCGGGCGGCGGCCAGGGCGCGAACACCCCCCGCCCCGCCAACCCGGCCAGCGGCGGCGTCGCCGCCCACAGCGGCCGCACCCCCCAGAGCGCCCCCGCCGCGGCCCCCGCACCCCGCGCCCCCAGCCCCGTCAACACCCCGCACGCCGGCAACACCCGCAACAGCAGCACCAACCGCTCTGGAGGTGAAGGGCGTTGACGACCGAGGCCCACCTGTCCCATCCGGTCACGCCCCGCCGTACGTACCTCATCGGCCGCGCCCGGCCCAACGCGATCATCGGCCGCAACCGCGAGTCCGGCGAGATCGCCCTGATCGTCGTCGGCGCGTTCCTCGGCATGATGTGCGGCCTCCTCGTACCCGCCCTCCCCCTGCGTATCGCCCTGCTCAGCGGCCTTCCGATGCTCGCGGTCGCCGCGGTCTACGTGCCGTACAAGCGCCGCACCTTCTACAAGTGGTTCGAGATCAACCGCTCCTACAAGCGCACCGTCAAGCGCGAGGCCGTCTACCGCTCCCCCGTCATGGAGTCCGGCATCCGCCTCGACGGCCGCGAGGTCGAGATCGGCCCGCCCCCCGGCATCGGCCGCATCAACTGGCTCGCCGCCCCCTTCGGCCCCGACGAGATCGCCGTACTGCTGCACGCCGACCGCAGGACCGTCACCGCCGCCATCGAGATCGAGGGCCCCGGCGTCGGCCTGCGCGACTCCGAGGACCAGGAAGCCCTCGTCGACCGCTTCGGCACCCTCCTCAAGCACGTGGCCAACGGCGACGGCTTCGTCAACCGCATCCAGATGCTCGCCCGCACCCTCCCCGCCGACCCCGACGCCCACGCCAAGGACGTCGTGATGCGCGGCGACGGCCGCTCCCCCGAGTGGCTGCAGCGCTCCTACGACCAGCTGCAGTCCATGGTCTCCACCAGCAGCGAGCAGCACCGCGCCTACCTCGTGGCCTGCATGAGCTTCAACCGCGACCTCGCCGCCGAGGCCCACGCCATGGCCCGCGCCGCCCGCCCCCAGGCCGGCCGCAAGCTCGACCGCGACGCCGGCCTCGCCATCGTCATGGCCCGCGAGCTGACCGACATCTGCTCCCGCCTCCAGGAAGCCGACATCCGGGTCCGCCAGCCCCTCGGACAGGGCCGCCTCTCCTCCCTGATCCACTCCATGTACGACCCGGACCACCCCATCGACCACATCCAGGCCATGACCCAGCGCAACGCCTGGCCCGCCGAGCTGAACGCCATGGAGCCCACCTACCTCCAGGCCAAGACCCGCGAGTCCACCACCCGCGCCCCCTGGTGCCACGCCACCGCCTGGGTGAAGGAATGGCCGATGACCCCCGTCGGCGTCAACTTCCTCGCCCCCCTCCTCGTCCACACCCCGGACGTCATCCGCACCGTCGCCGTCGCCATGGACCTCGAACCCACCGAGGTCGCCATCGAGCGCATGCTGACGGAGAAGACCAACGACGAGGCCGAGGCGTCCCGCGCGGCCAAGATGAACCGCACCGTCGACCCGCGCGACGTCGCCGCCCACTCCCGCCTCGACCAGCGCGGCGAGGATCTCGCCAGCGGGGCCGCCGGCGTCAACCTCGTCGGCTGGATCACCGTCTCCGCCCGCTCCCCCGAGGCGCTCAACCGCGACAAGCGCACCATCCGCGCCTCGGCGGGCAAGTCGTACCTGAAGCTGGAGTGGTGCGACCGCGAGCACCACCGCGCGTTCGTGAACACCCTCCCGTTCGCCACCGGCATCCGAAGGTAGAGGCTCTCCATGCGAGATCCGCTGTCCGTCCTGACCGACGCCTTCACGTCCTTCCTGTTCGGGAAGGTCGAGACCACCCGCCTCCCGGTGCGCACCTCCACCGGGCAGGCCCAGGCGGTCTACCTGCCGACGGCCGCGCCCGGCCTCGGCGACTCCGGCGTCATCATCGGCCGCGAGGTCTACTCCGGGAAGGGCTACATCTACGACCCCTTCCAGCTGTACGGCCAGCAGCTCCCCGCCCCGCACTGGCTGGTCCTCGGCGAGTCCGGCAACGGCAAGTCGGCTCTGGAGAAGACGTACGTGCTGCGCCAGCTCCGCTTCAAGGACCGTCAGGTCGTCGTCCTGGACGCCCAGGGCGAGGACGGCGTCGGCGAATGGAACCTCATCGCGGAGGAGCTGGGGATAACCCCCATCCGGCTCGACCCGACCGCGGCCCTCAACCACGGCATCCGGCTCAACCCGCTCGACCCCGCGATCACCACCACGGGCCAGCTCGCGCTGCTCCGCACGATCATCGAGGTCGCGCTCGGCCACGGCCTGGACGAACGCTCCGGCTTCGCCCTCAAGGTCGCCCACTCCTACGTCAACGAGACCATCCTCGACCGCCAGCCCGTCCTCACCGACATCGTCGAGCAGCTCCGCCACCCCGAGCCGGAGTCCGCCGAGGCGATGAACGTGGCCATAGACGACGTACGGGCCTGGGGCCTGGACGTCGCCCTGGTCATCGACCGGCTGGTCGACGGCGACCTGCGGGGCATGTTCGACGGCCCGACCACGGTCGGCATCGACCTGGACGCCCCGCTGATCGTCTTCGACCTCTCGCACATCGACCGCAACTCCATCGCCATGCCCATCCTGATGGCGATCGTCGGCGTGTGGCTGGAGCACACCTGGATCAGGCCCGACCGCAAGAAGCGCATCTTCCTGGTCGAGGAAGCCTGGCACATCATCAACAGCCCGTTCGTGGCCCAGCTGTTCCAGCGGCTGCTGAAGTTCGGCCGGCGCCTCGGCCTGTCCTTCGTCGCCGTCGTCCACCACCTCTCCGACGTGGTCGACGGCGCGGCGGCGAAGGAGGCGGCCGCGATCCTCAAGATGGCCTCCACCAGGACCATCTACGCCCAGAAGGCCGACGAGGCCAGAGCGACCGGCCGCGTCCTCGGCCTGCCCCGCTGGGCCGTCGAGATCATCCCGACGCTCACCCCCGGCATCGCGGTCTGGGACGTCAACGGCAACGTCCAGGTGGTCAAACACCTGATCACCGAGACCGAACGCCCGCTGGTCTTCACCGACCGCGCGATGACCGAGTCCTCCGCCGACGTCGCAGACGACGCCCTGCGCGCCGCCGAGCTGGAGGCCGAGCAGCGGGCCGCGGCCTTCGTGGAGCAGCATGTGGGCGACCCCGAGTCGACGGTGGCGTAGGGAGAGCACGTGCGAGCGGACGAGCGGGGCGGCCGGGACACCGGACGCGCGGGCGAGGGCGGCGGAATCCCGGACGGCCTGCTGGTCGGCCTGCTGGCCTTCCTCCTCGGCATGACGGTCCTGGTGTGGACGGCCACCGGCCTCGCGGCCCTCTTCGCGCGGGGCGCCTGGCCGGCCCCGCTGGCCTTCACCCGCACCCCCCTGGCCATACGCCACCTGGTCGCCCAGCCGCACGACATCGCCGGCGCCTGGGCAGGCACCCCACCGGACCGGCTCCCCGGCTGGGGCCTCTTCTGGGGCCTGTTCATCGGCCAGCTGCTGATCCTGCTCGTCCTGGCGGTCTTCGTCCTCGGCACGATCGCCCGCTGGCGCGCCGGCCGGGTACGGCGGGTCACCGCACCACCGCCCGGACCCATCGCACCGGCGCCGGAGAAGCGCCCGGAACGTGAGAAGGCCCCGACACCTGAGAAGGCCCTGGAACCTGAGACGGTCCCGGAGCCCCGCACCGGACAGCCGGCCCTCATGACGCCACCCGAGCCGCTCGTGGCACACCTCCCGCCCGAAACCCCGGCGTCCCAAGTCCCCCTGCTCTACGGCACCCCCGAGACCCGCCACGCCCGCGCCACCACGGCCCTCCGGGACGCCCCCGGCTCGGCGCTGGTCGTCACCTCGGACCCGGCGCTCTGGCAGGACACCAAGGACGCACGGGCCAAGCTCGGCCCCGTCCTCCTCTACGACCCCACCCACCGCTGCGACACCCCGGCCCGCCTGCACTGGTCCCCCACGACGGGCTGCGAGGACCGCCCCACCGCGCTGGCCCGCGCCACGGCACTCCTGGCCCCCGTCCGCCCCACGGCCCGCATCGACCAGGCCGTCACCGACACCGCCACCACCCTGCTGCGCAGCTACCTGCACGCCGCCGCGCTGGACGGCCGCACCGTCCGCCACGTCCACCGCTGGACCCAGGGCACCCAGCTCCAGGACGCGGTACGCACCCTGCGCACCCACCCCGAGGCGGCCCCCGGCTCCGCCGGCGAACTGGAGGCGGCCCTCACCTCACACCCGGAACGCCGTGACATCGCCCAGGAGTTGACCAACCGGGCACTCTCCGCGCTGCTCACGGTCAACATCCGCGAATCGTGCACCCCGCACCGAGCCGACACGCTCGCCCTGGCTTCCTTCATCCACGAGGGGGGCACGCTCTATGTCGTCGGTGAACCCATCGAGGACCCCAGGACCCAGCCGGGTGCGATGCCCCTGCTGACGGCCCTCGCCTCCAGCGTGGTCGAGCACGGCCGGCGCACGGCCGAACGGTCATCCTCCGGCCGGCTCGACCCACCACTCACCCTGGTCCTGGACGACGTGGCCGCGGTCGCCCCCGTCCCCCAGCTCCCGGGGCTGCTCACCAACGGCACGGCCCAGGGCCTCCCCACCCTGGCCCTGCTCCGCTCCCGCGAACAGGCCCGCGCCCGCTGGCCCCACGAGAACCTACCGGTCTAGCACGAACTCCCGCTCCCGCTCGTCCTCGTCCTCCGAGAACGACACCACAAGCCCGGTCGGCTTGAACCCGGCCCGCAGATAGGCCCCCTGAGCCCGCGGATTCTCGGCATGCACGAAGAGCCGCACCCGCTCCGCCCCCTGAGCCCACGCCCACGCCACACCGGCGTCCAGCAGCTCCTGGATCAGCCCGTTCCCCCGGTGTCCGGGCCGTACGAACACCCCGACCACATGTGCCTGCGACCGCTCGACCGCATACCCGGCCCAGTCCTGGCTTCCGGCCTCCTCCAGCAGCACGGTGACCGACCCGGCCCACTCCCCACCGGGCACCTCGGCCACGAACTGCCGCACCCCCGGCTTCCCGGCGGCCCGCTCCTGCCAGAACGAATCCGGCCGGGCCGCGGCGTCCTCATACGTCTCCAGAAAGGCGAGATGAGCTACGGGATCTCGCAGCGCGTCCAGCCGCAGCCGCTTCACATCCCCCCACTCCGCCGCGCGCACGCCCCGGACCATATACCCCTGACCACCCTCAACTCCCATACCTCCCACGGTAGTACGTCCGTACAGTGACCCCCATGACAACCCTCCCCGGCCGTGACCGCACGGCTCTCCTCGTCATCGACGTCCAGAACGACGTCGTAGCCGCGGCCCACGACCGCGACAGTGTGATCGCCCGTATCAACACCCTGATCGACAAGGCCCGCGCGGAGGAGGTGCCGGTAATCTGGGTGCAGCACAACGACCGCGGGTTGGAACGGGACACAAAGGACTGGGAGTTCGTGCCCGAACTGAAGCGCCTCGACGGCGAACCTCTGGTGCACAAGAGCTACCGGGACTCCTTCGAGGACACCGACCTGGAGTCCGTCCTGGCCGAGCGGCGCGTGGGCCGGCTGGTCGTGACGGGGGCAGCGACCGATTTCTGCGTCCGCTCCACGCTGCAGGGAGCACTCGTCCGTGGCTACGACGCGCTCCTCGTCGCCGACGCCCACACCACGGACGACCTCAGCGAGCACGGTGCGCCCACCCCAGATCTGGTGATCGCACATACCAACCTGTACTGGGACGGCCAGCACGCTCCCGGCCGCAAGGGCGGAACGGTGAATACAGCGGAGGTGGCTTTCTAAAAAGGGTCTTAAACGCAGAAAACCCCCGCACCAAAAGGTGCGGGGGTTTCCCTCAAATATAGTTCGGCGGTGTCCTACTCTCCCACAGGGTCCCCCCTGCAGTACCATCGGCGCTGTGAGGCTTAGCTTCCGGGTTCGGAATGTAACCGGGCGTT
>NZ_JBHXLV010000008.1:0-67793 GCF_042721685.1 Streptomyces sp. NPDC058459
GGCCGTACCCCCGCCCGCCGTCTCCCGGCCGCGACCAGTACGTCGGCCAGCGCCCGCGACCAGTACGTCCACAAGCGTTCGCGACCAGCACGTCCCCAAGGAGGCCGCCCATGTCTACGTCCCGTCCCGCCGGCGTGTGGCTCATCGGCGCCCGAGGCTCGGTGGCGACCACCGTCGTCGCGGGCTGCGCCGCGATGTCCGCCGGCCTGCACCCACCCACGGGCATGCTCACGGAGACCGCGTCGTTCGCCGACTGCGGCCTGCCGGGGCTGTCCTCCCTGGTCTTCGGCGGGCACGACACACTGGACTGCCCCCTGCCGAAGCGGGCCGAGGAACTCGCCGCCGGCGGCGTCCTCCCGCACGGCCTGCCCACGGCAGTGGCCGCCGAACTCACCGCCGCCGACGAGGAGATCATGCCCGGCGGCCCCCTTCCGGGCGACGGCCGTGACGAGGAGGAGCTGATCGAGGCGTTCGCGGCCGACATCCGTGACTTCACCGCGCGCCGCGCCCCGGCCGGGACCGTGGTCGTCAACGTGGCCTCCACGGAGCCCGCCCCCGCCGGCGACGCCCTTCCCCCCAGCTCGCTGTACGCGGCGGCGGCGCTGCGGGCCGGCTGCCCCTACGTCAACTTCACCCCGTCCACCGGCCTGCACCACCCGGCCCTGGCCGCCGCCTCGGCCCAAAGCGGGCTGCCGTACGCGGGCCGGGACGGCAAGACCGGCCAGACCCTCCTGCGCTCGGTGCTTGGCCCCATGTTCGCCCAGCGCGCCCTGACGGTACGGGCCTGGTCGGGAACCAACCTGCTCGGCGGCGGTGACGGTGCCGCGCTGGCCGACCCGGCCGCCGCCGCCGCGAAGAACGCGGGCAAGGAACGGGTCCTGGCCGACACCCTCGGCACCCGGGTCGAGGGCGGGGTGCACATCGACGACGTACCCGCGCTCGGCGACTGGAAGACGGCGTGGGACCACATCGCCTTCGACGGCTTCCTCGGCACCCGCATGATCCTCCAGACCATCTGGCAGGGCTGCGACTCGGCCCTGGCCGCCCCGCTGGTCCTCGACCTGGCCCGCCTGACCCTCCGCGCCCGCGCGGCGGGCCTGTCCGGACCACTGACCGACCTCGGGTTCTACTTCAAGGACCCGGTGGGCGAGGGACCGTCCTCCCTGAGCGAGCAGTACACGGCCCTGGCCGCACTGGCGGGCCGCCTCCGCGACGCCCCGGTGGAGGAGGCGCGGTGAGGGGGTCCGCTCTCCGGGGAGCGGCTGCGCCCGACGGACCCACGCACTCCGGCCGACCCGGCGGGAGCCGGTCCTCGGCCTGGGCCGAACTCCTGCGGTTGCCTGCCCTGTTCACCGTCCCCGGTGACGTCCTGGCCGGCGCCGCCACCACTCCCGGCCACCCCGGCCCGCGCACCCTGTGGGCCATCGGCTCCTCGCTCTGCCTGTACGAGGCCGGTATGGCCCTCAACGACTGGGCCGACCGCGCCGAGGACGCCGTCGAACGCCCCCACCGCCCACTGCCCTCCGGCCGCGTCCGTCCCGCCGCCGCGCTCACCGCGGCCTGCGCCCTGACCGCCACCGGCCTGGCGCTCGCCGCCCGCGCCGGCCGTCCCGCGCTCGGCGTCGCCGCACCCCTGGCCGTCGCGGTCTGGGCGTACGACCTCGGCCTCAAACGCACCCCGGCGGGTCCCGCCGCGATGGCGGCCGCCCGCGCACTGGACCTCCTGCTCGGCGCCGCAACCACGTCCGGCGGAGTGCGGCCCGCCCTCTCCTCCGCCGCCCTCCTCGGTACGCACACCCTGGCCCTCACCACGGTCTCCCGCCACGAGACCCAGGGGGGCTCCCCGCTCACCACGCTGTCGGCACTCGCCACCACCGGCGCCCTGGCACTCGCCCTGGCCGGCCGGGCCTCCAGCAGAAGTCCGCTCAGCACCGAGTGGTCGCTCCCCGCCCGACCAAGAGCCTCCGCACCGGCCCGGCCGCCGATCACCCCGGCCGGCCACCCCCTCCGCGCGGCCCTCGCCCTCGCCTACGCGGCGACCGCCGCCCGCCCCTACTTCCACGCCGCCCTCAACCCCTCACCCCCGCTCACCCAGAAGGCCGTCGGCGGCGGCATCCGCGCCACCATCCCGCTCCAGGCCGCGCTCTCCGCCCGCTCCGGAGCCCCGCTCAGCGCACTGCTCACGGCGGCTCTGTCCCCGCTGGCCACACGGTTCGCCAGGAAGGTGAGCGTGACATGACGCCCGCGCCCCGAGCCCTCCGAGCAGCCGCGCACACCGGCCCGACCTCCCTGCGTTTCGGCTACGGCACCAACGGCCTCACCGACCTCCGCCTGGACGACGCCCTCACCCTCCTCGCCGACCTCGGCTACGACGGCGTGGGCCTCACCCTCGACCACATGCACCTCGACCCGCTCGCCCCCGGCCTCGCCGCCCGCACCCGGCAGGTGGGCCGCCGCCTGGCCGCGCTCGGCCTGGAGGTCACCGTGGAGACCGGCGCCCGCTACGTCCTCGACCCGCGCCGCAAACACGGACCCTCCCTCCTGGACCCCGACCCCGCCCACCGGGCCCGCCGCGCCGACCTGCTGATCCGGGCCGTACGGGTCGCCGCCGAACTCGGCGCCCACGCCGTGCACTGCTTCAGCGGCACCCTCCCGCCCGGCACGGACGAGGACACGGCCTGGGACCGGCTTGCCGAGGCGCTCACCCCGGTCCTGGAAGCCGCCACCGCCGCGGGCGTCCCCCTCGCCGTCGAACCCGAACCCGGTCACCTCCTGGCCACCCTCGCCGACTTCCATCGCCTCCGCCACGCCCTCGGCGACCCCGCCCACCTCGGCCTCACCCTCGACCTCGGCCACTGCCAGTGCCTCGAACCCCTCCCGCCCGCCGACTGCGTCCGCGCGGCCGCGCCCTGGCTGCGGCACGTACAGATCGAGGACATGCGCCGCGGCCGACACGAACACCTGCCGCTCGGAGACGGCGAGATCGACTTCCCCGCCACCCTCGCGGCCCTGGCCGCCACCGGCTACCAGGGCCTCACCGTGGTCGAACTGCCCCGCCACTCCCACGCCGGCCCCCACTTCGCCGAGACCTCCCTGCCCTTCCTCCGGGCGGCGGCACCCGTCACCTCCACGGAAGGGAGCGGCGCATGACCCGCCCGTACGGCACCGCACCACTGGACGACAACCCCCCACCCGCACCGGCCGACCTCCGGCCCCACCTCACACCCGCCGCCCGGGACTGGCTGGACGACGCCCTCACCGAAGCCGCCACCGACCCCCAAGGCGACCACCCCACCTGGGAGTCACGCCTGTCCGAGGCCCGCCGCCACTGCGGCCCCGCACACGCCGACGCCGTCCGCCTCCTCATCCTGCGTGCCGCCCGCCCCGCCCCGGCCGGCCTCGCCCGCGTCTACCACCGGGGCACCGCCGACGAACGCCGAGCCGTACTGCACGCCCTGCCGCACCTCGTACCGGGTCCCGAAGCCCTCCCCCTCGTGGAGGACGCGCTGCGCGCCAACGACACCCGGCTCCTCGAAGCCGCCGTCGGCCCCTACGCCGCACGCCACCTGACGCCGCACCTGTGGCGCCACGCGATCCTGAAATGCCTGTTCACCGGCGTGCCCGTCGCCCGGGTCGCCCAGCTGGCCACCCGCGCCCACGGCGACACCGAACTCGCCCGCATGCTGGCCGACTTCGCCGCCGAACGCACCGCCGCAGGCCGCCCCGTCCCCGGAGACCTGCACCACGTCCTGGCCCTGACCGACCCCGCCGTCCCGCCACACGCCCCCCACGAGGGCGCCGCCCCCCACGGCAAGGAGTCCTGATGCGCCTGTTCGACCCCCACATCCACATGACCTCACGCACCACCGACGACTACGAGGCTCTGCGCGCCGCCGGTGTCCGCGCCGTGGTGGAGCCCGCCTTCTGGCTCGGCCAGCCCCGCACCTCCACCGCCTCCTTCCTCGACTACTTCGACTCCCTCCTGGGCTGGGAACCCTTCCGCGCCGCCCAGTACGGCATCGCCCACCACTGCACCATCGCCCTCAACCCCAAGGAGGCCAACGACCCTCGCTGCACCCCGGTCCTGGACGAACTGCCCCGCTATCTCGTCAAGGACCGCGTGGTCGCCGTTGGCGAGATCGGCTACGACTCGATGACCCCGGCGGAGGACACCGCGCTCGCCGCCCAGCTCCAGCTCGCCGCCGACCACGGCCTGCCCGCCCTCGTCCACACCCCTCACCGGGACAAGGCCGCCGGCCTGCGCCGCACCCTGGACGCCGTCCGGGCATCCGCGCTCGCCCCGGAACGCGTCCTGCTCGACCACCTCAACGAGACCACCGTGAAGGAGGCCAAGGACAGCGGCTGCTGGCTCGGCTTCTCCGTCTACCCCGACACCAAGATGGACGAGGAACGCATGGTCGCCGTCCTGCGCTCCTACGGCCCCGAACAGGTCCTGGTCAACTCCGCCGCCGACTGGGGCAGAAGCGACCCGCTCAAGACCCGCAAGGTGGCCGACCTGATGCTGGCGAAGGGCTTCACCGAGGACGACGTCGACCGCGTCCTGTGGCGCAACCCCGTCGCCTTCTACGGCCTCAGCGGACGCCTCGACCTGGACGTCGCCACGACCGACGCCACCCACGAGGGCAACACCATCCTCCGCGGCGCCCCCAAGGACACCGCGCCCGACGACACCCCTGCCGCCGTGCCCGCCGGAGGAGAGTGACCCGTGCGCTTCCGCCATCCCGACGGCTCCCTCGTCCACCTCGCCTACTGCACCAACGTCCACCCCGCCGAAACCCTGGACGCCGTCGTCGCCCAGCTGCGCGACCACTGCGAACCCGTCCGGCGCCGCCTGGGCCGCGACCGCCTCGGCATCGGACTCTGGCTCGCCAAGGACGCCGCCCTCGCCCTCGAGAACGACCCCTGCGCGGTCGCCGCTCTCCGCGCCGAACTCGACCGGCGCGGCCTGGAGGTCGTCACCCTCAACGGCTTCCCCTACGAGGGCTTCGGCTCCCAGCAGGTCAAGTACCGCGTCTACCAGCCCGACTGGGCCGACCCGGAGCGCCTGCGCCACACCACCGCCCTCGCCCGCATCCTCGCCGGCCTCCTCCCCGACGACATCTCCGAGGGCAGCATCTCCACCCTGCCGCTCGCCTGGCGCACCGCCGCCACGCCCGACCGTATGCAGACGGCCCGCACCGCCCTGCGCACCCTCGGCCGGCGCCTCGACGCCCTCGCGGAACTCACCGGCCGCTCGCTGCGCGTCGGCCTCGAACCCGAACCCGGCTGCGTCATCGAGACCACCACCGACGCCCTCACCCCCCTCACCGACATCGCCCACCCGCGCATCGGCATCTGTGTCGACACCTGTCACCTCGCCACCTCCTTCGAAGACCCCCGCACCGCCCTGGACGCCCTCGCCCACGCCGGTGTCCCCGTCGTCAAGTCCCAGCTCTCCGCCGCCCTGCACGCCGAACACCCCCATCGCCCCGAGGTCCGCCGAGCCCTCGCCGCGTTCGCGGAGCCCCGCTTCCTGCACCAGACCCGCACCCTGACCGCCACCGGACGGCACGGCACCGACGACCTCGGCCAAGCCCTCCAGGACGGCGCCCTGCCCGAGAACACCCCCTGGCGCACCCACGTCCACGTCCCCCTGCACGCGGCCCCCGCCGCGCCCCTCACCTCTACCCTCCCCGTCCTTGCCACCGCCCTGACCCACCTCGTCGGCGGACCACACCCCCTCACCCGCCACCTGGAGGTCGAGACCTACACCTGGCACGCCCTCCCCGCCGAGCTGAGACCTCGCACCCGCGCCCAGCTCACCGACGGCATCGCCGCCGAACTCGCCCTCGCCCGCGACCTCCTCACCGACCTCGGCCTGAAGGAGCTGCCATGACCGGCCGCCCGGCGGTCCCACCCCAGCCCGCGCCACAGCCCGCGCCGGACCACCCCACCCCCCTGCTCGTCCTGGACGTCGTCGGCCTCACCCCCCGCCTCCTCCAGCACATGCCCCGCCTGCGCGCACTCGCCGACCAGGGCTCCCACGCCCCGCTCGGCACCGTCCTGCCCGCCGTCACCTGCGCCGCCCAGTCCACCTTCCTCACCGGCACCACGCCCGCCGAACACGGCATCGTCGGCAACGGCTGGTACTTCCGCGAGCTGGGCGAGGTCCTGCTGTGGCGCCAGCACAGCGGCCTCGTCGCCGGAGACAGACTCTGGGACGCCGCCCGCCGCGCCCACCCCGGCTACACCGTGGCGAACATCTGCTGGTGGTACGCCATGGGCGCCGACACCGATTACACCGTCACCCCCCGTCCCGTCTACTACGCGGACGGCCGCAAGGAACCCGACTGCTACACCCGGCCTCCCGAGCTGCACGACGAACTCACCGCGAAGTTCGGCACCTTCCCCCTCTTCCAGTTCTGGGGTCCGGGCGCCGGCCTCGCCTCCAGCCGCTGGATCATCGACGCGACCCGCCACATCCAGCGCACCCGCCACCCCGACCTGACCCTCTGCTACCTCCCGCACCTCGACTACGATCTCCAGCGCTACGGCCCCAACGACCCCCGCTCCCTCTCCGCGGCCACCGCCCTGGACACCGCGCTCGCACCGCTTCTGGACGACGCCCACGCCGAAGGACGCACCGTCGTCGCCCTGTCCGAGTACGGCATCACCCGCGCCGACCGCCCCGTCGACATCAACCGCGCCCTGCGCCGCGCCGGGCTGCTGGAGGTGCACGAGCAGGACGGCATGGAGTACCTGGACCCGATGGCCTCACGAGCCTTCGCGGTCGCCGACCACCAGATCGCCCACGTCTACGTGCGCCGCCCCGAAGACCTCGACGCCACCCGGAACGCCCTCACCGCCCTCCCCGGCATCGCCCAACTCCTGGACGACCAGGGCAAGAAGGAATACCACCTCGACCACCCGCGCTCGGGCGAGCTGGTCGCCGTGGCGGAACCGGACGCCTGGTTCACGTACTACTACTGGCTCGACGACGCCCGCGCACCCGACTTCGCGCGGCTCGTGGAGATCCACCGCAAACCCGGCTACGACCCGGTCGAACTCTTCATGGACCCCCTCGACCCCTACGTCAAGGTCAAGGCGGCGGCCGCACTGGCCCGCAAGAAGCTCGGCCTGCGCTACCGCATGGCGGTCGTGCCCCTGGACCCGTCACCTATTCGGGGCAGCCACGGCCGCCTTCCCGCGAGCGACGACGACGGTCCGCTCCTCATCTGCTCCACCCCCCGTGCCGTCGGTGACCGTGTCGCGGCCACCGATGTGAAATCACTCCTGCTCCGACTGGCCGGCCTCACCTGACGAGCCCTCACCATGCCCGCTCTGTGTGCCTGGTCCCCAGTGAAGCACTCACCACTGACAAAGCCCTCCCACACCCCGGAGTTCCCACATGAGCCGCATGTCGCACAATGACCCCGAACTCTCCCACCGTCTGACCAGAAGGGGCATGCTGGGCGTCGCGGCGGGCGCCACGGCAGCCGCGCTGCTCGGCGCCGCCACCCCCGCCTCCGCCGCTCCGGCCGCCGCTGCCGGCCGGGGCCGTCCCGTCCTGCCCCCCGGCCGCCTGGGCATCCAGCTCTACAGCCTGCGCGACAAGGTCTCCACCCTCGGCTTCGCCCCCGTCTTCGCCGAGCTGGAGAAGTACGGCTACGACGAGATCGAGTTCGCCGGCTACACCCAGGGCTCGGCCGGTCCCATCACCCTCGCCGCCCTCCGCGGCCTGGCGAGGGACCACGGTCTGACCCCGATAGGCAGCCACGTCGGCTACTACTCCGACGACCCGAAGGCCTACACGTTCGCCCAGAACCTCGACCGGGTCCTCGACGACGCCCAGGCCCTCGGCCTCAGGCACATCGGCACCGCGTCGGCCCCGTTCCGCTACGGCTCCACCGTCGACGCCTGGAAGCGGGCGGCGGAGGAGTTCAACACCTACGGCGCGGCGGCCAAGGCGCGCGGCATCAAGTTCTACCAGCACAACCACTCCGAAGAGTTCTCCTTCGCCTCCGACGACCCCGAGGTCCGCCTCTACGACGTCCTGCTGGCGGAGACGGACCCCGACCTCGTCTACCTGGAGATGGACATCTACTGGGCCTACGTGGGCCAGTTCCGTTTCTCCGAGCGCCCCGACGGCACCCCCGCCCCCTTCGAGCCCCTCGACTACGTCCTGGCCCACCCCCACCGCTACCCCCTCTTCCACGTCAAGGACGGAGTGAGCGATCCCACGAACGAGTTCGGCTACCGCATGACGGACGTCGGCGACGGTGACATCGACTACCAGCGCTTCATCTCCACCGTGACCCACCTGCGCGGCCAACGCCTGGCCCACCACTGGCAGGCCGAACACGACAACCCGGCGGACTCCCTCAGCTTCGCCCGCCGCTCCAGCGCGTACCTGCACTCACTGCGGGAGAAGTGCTGACCAACTGCCGTCACCACACGACGACTCGCCCCGGCGGAGCCTTCCGCTTCCGCCGGGGCGAGTCCTCAGGTGTCTCCGTGCCGAGCGAGGATCAGCGGGTGTACGTGACCCGCTTCTCCTTCAGGGAGGCGCAGTTGGAGGCGGAGATCTGGACGTACACGTTCTTGATCTGGCCGCCCCAGTCGACGCAGTGTCCCTTGCCGTAGACGTAGGTGGGGCCGGCGTAGGAGGTGTAGCGGCCGTAGTCGTCGTCGCCCTGGTCGGTGTCGGTGATGTAGAGCCAGGCGGACATGTCGACTGCGGTGCCGGGGGTGTTGCGGATGGTGGTCACACAGTTCGTGCCGTTGGACGCGTTGTAGGTGAGGTAGACGGTCCCGAGCGAACCGACGGCCGCGGAGTTGACGGTGCGGTAGCTGCTTCCGCAGACCTTCTGCGGGGTGGTGCCGGGCGCGGCGGACGCGGGCGCGGCGAGCGCGGTGGTGGCGCCTAGCGTGAGTGCGGCGAGAACGCCGAGGGCGAGGGCAGGACGGTTTGATCGCATGATTCCCCCTGTTTTGTGACGGTTGGAGTTTGTTGCTCCTGTCTTGTGTGACTGGCGAAGCATGCGGATGGTTGCACTGCTCTTCCAGAAAAGCCCGACCGGCGTACGGCGAGGTGGGCGCGCGCGAGGTCGGGTGTCAGCGGATGCGGTGGGTCTCCCAGAACGCGTCGAGGTTCTGGTCGGTCATCGACTGGGCGAGCCTCTTGAAGTCGCCGGTGGTGGAGAGGCCGTACCAGTGGGCGCGGGCGTAGCGCTTGAGGAGCCGGGCCATGGTGCCGGCACCGAGGGTGCGTTCCAGGTCGGCGAGAGCGCAGGGGCCGGCGGTGTAGACGAGGTGGTACTCACCACGGTGCCGGGACCAGTAGGCCATGGAGTTGGTCAGTGCGGTGCTGTCGTCCGGCCAGTAGACATCGGACCAGCAGTTCTCCGTGCTCCAGCCGTAGAAGCGGGCGTTGTCGTACTGCGCGAAGCTCTCGTCCAGCCAGGGCGAGGCGTACTCGTCGTTGCCGACGATGCCGTACCACCACTGGTGCGCCACCTCATGGACCACGGCGCTGCCTTCCTCGGTGGTGCCGAGCAGGACGAGACCGGGGTATTCCATGCCGCCCCCGAACCCGCTGCTCATCACGAGGTCGATCTCGCCGTACGGGTAGCGGCCCCGTTCCCTGCCGAACCGGTCGATCGCTGCGGCGCCGTCGGTGCGGTTGAGGCGTACGCCCGCGGCGGGGGTGTCCGGCGTCCAGTACGACTTCACCCGGATGCCGCCGGGTGTGATGTCGGTGGCCGTGCGGAATGGGCCGGCCGCCCAGGCGAAGTCCCGTACCTGGTCGGCGACGCTGGTCGTGATGGTGCGCCCCGGGCCGCCGGGGCGGGTGCGGGTGCGGCCGGTGGCGGGGACCCGCAGCGCGGACGGGTGGTCGAGACGTACGCGGAAGTCACTCGCCAGCGAGTAGAAGCTCTCGCCGACCGCGACGTACGGGTCGAGATGCCACCCCCGCGCGTCGTGCACGGCGAGTACGGGCAGGGCGTTGCCGAGGAAACGGTAGGCGTTCTCGCGGCCGAAGCGGGCATTGCGGTAGGGCACGGAGATGGACACGCCGAAGGAGACGGACGCCCGCTTGCCCCGCCGGAGCGGATCGGTCAGCGCGACGCGTACAGCCGTGCAGTCCACGGACGGACGGGCCGGCGTACCACCGCGCACGTCGGACACGACGACGGGGGAGGGCGCTCCGGGCGCGCCGCACTTGTCCTCGCCGTTGCCCCACAGGCGCAGGTACACCTCGCGCAAGGGCTGGTCGGACGTGTTGCGGAACGACACCCGCTGCCGTCCGGTCCAGTGGCTGCCGTCGGCGTCGGAGCGCAGCCTCACTTCGTAGCGGGCGTGACCGGGCGTGGCGGTGACGCTGGGCGCCCGTGGCCCGGCGGCCGCTTCGGCATGTGCTTCACCGGTGCTGACCACCGCGAGCAGCATCGTCAGAACGAGGAACAGGCGACGGATGGAGCGGGGCGACGGATCGGTTGACTCGATTGACCGTGACATGACGGCGCATACTGCCACGCCGCGCTGCGGTTCGACCCCGGTCGGACGCTCCCTGTCCGGCCTTACCACCAGATCGTCGGGTGCCAATTCCCGTCCGCGGTGCGTGGCTGAAGGCGGGACCGGTCTTCCTCCAGGCCGGTTACGCCTTCGGGCTGGTCTTCGACATCGGCAAGTTCACCGCCATCGGCGCCCGTTGGAGCGGACGGGACCTCGACTGGCTGTCCACGCAGGTTGCTCCGCCGTTCGCGATCCTCGACGCCACCCCGGTCGCCGTCGGCTTCATCCTTCCCCGGGCCGGGCCGTTCCTGCAGAAGTGGACCCGCGACCGGACGGGTTTCCGGCGACTGCGCCCGCCGGAACGGTCTCTGCGCGAGGTCGGGCCCGCCGCCGCCCCTGCCCGTGTCCACACCTTCGCGCCGCTGGACCTGCGCCTCCTGCAGCGTCAGCAGCGCATCCAGGACGGCCTGCTGCGCCTCGCCCCGGTCCTGGACGCCGCCCTGTGGCAGCGCGCGTTCGACGCCGCCCGCGCTGCTGGCCACGCACGAGCGAGCGGCCCGGGACATCGCAGGCGCGACGGTGCGGAGGAGCACCTTGCGGCTGACCTCGTCGTCGACACCACCGGCCGGGGCTCGCGCGCAGCGGCGTGGCCTACGCCACCCGCGCCTACCGGGCCCCCGTCCCGGATTTCCCGATGGTCAACGTGCAGGCCAACCCCGCCGCGCCGCCGGGCCGGGAAGGGATCATCCTGCCCGTGGAGGACGGCCGCTGGATCGTCACTCTGTCCGGCACCCGCGGCGGCGAACCTACCGGCGACCCCGAGGCGTTCACCGACTTCGCCCTTGGCCTGGGCGACCCGGTCATAGGCGAGCTGATACGGGATGCCGAGCCCCTCACCGGCGTCGTCACCAACCGCAGCACCGCCCACCGCCGCCGCTGCTTCGAGAAGCTGCGGCACTGGCCGGACGGCTTCACCGTCATAGGTGACGCCGTCGCCGGCTGCAACCCGGTCTACGGCCATGGCATCACGGTGGCGCGCAGAGCGCACTCGCCCTGCGCGCCCACGCGGCCGGGACGGGCCTCGTCCGGCCGGGCAGTGCCCGCCGCCTGGGACCTGGCCATCGGCCAGGACATCCGCTCCGATGCGTCGGTGACGGGGTGCGGCCGTGCCGGTCCTGGAAGGTGATCGTCACGGTGAACTGGCCCTCGCGTCTGTTCGGGTTCGTGACGTCGACGGTGGCGTACGGGGCGTTCGTGCTCGCGCGGTGGAGAAGCACGGCGGTGCCGTCCTCCGGGGAGCGGGCGGTGCTGCCGGGGGACGCGGTCGGTGGGTTGGTGGTCTGGCCGGTCTGGTGTCGAGTGGTTCTGTTCTGGCTGGGGGTGGGGAGGCTGCCTATGGTGGTGTTCTTGTATGCGTGTTGTGCTGTGTGCTCTTGTGGCGTGGTTCGCGGGATGGCGTGGGGGTGGCCGGGGTGTTGTCGGGGGCTGGCGGGGCAGGGCGGTTGTTGGCGGTGAGTGATCTTCATGTGGGTTATGAGGAGAACCGCGCGCTGGTGGAGGGGATGCGTCCGGGGAGTGACGAGGACTGGCTGATCGTTGCGGGGGACGTCGCGGAGACCGTGGCCGACATCCGCTGGGCTCTGGAGACGCTGGCGGGTCGTTTCCGGCGGGTGGTGTGGGTGCCGGGTAACCACGAACTGTGGACCCATCCGCGTGATGCTCTCACGTTGCGTGGTGCCGCCCGCTATGCGCATCTGGTGCAGCTGTGCCGGGAGTTGGGTGTGGTCACGCCCGAGGACCCTTATCCGGTGTGGGAGGGGCCGGGCGGTCCGGTCGTCGTGGCGCCGCTGTTCGTGTCGTACGACTACAGTTTCCTGCCCGCCGGCTGTGCCGGGAAGGACGAGGGGCTGGCCTACGCGCACCGTACCGGTGTGGTGTGCACTGACGAGTTTCTGCTTCATCCCGACCCGTACCCGAGCCGTGAGGCCTGGTGCCGGGCCCGGGTCGCCGAGACCGAACGCAGGCTCGCTGAGCTGCCGGAGGAGCTGCCCACGGTCCTCGTCAACCACTACCCGCTGGACCGGCACCCCACCGATGTCCTGCGGTACCCGGAGTTCGCCATGTGGTGCGGGACACGGCTGACCGCCGACTGGCACCGCAGGTTCCGCGCGACCGCCGTGGTCTACGGTCATCTCCACATCCCGCGAACCACGTACCACGAGGGCGTCCGTTTCGAGGAGGTGTCCGTGGGATACCCCCGCGAGTGGCGAGGACGCCATGAGGCGCCGGGCCGGCTGCGCCGCATCCTGCCGCAGGAGACCGGGACGCGGTGACCGGGGAACCGCCCCGGGCGGTTCACGGGGCAGTGTGCGCAGCCAGCCGATCACTGATGATGAGGTGTGCTGGCGGCACAGGCGCATGAGGCTGTAGGCCAGTTCGAGCAGGCCCTGATGGAGATCGCCGCGTCGCTCGTAGCGGGTGCGGAGCCGCTGGTGTTCTGCCGCGTGGGGCGCTGGGGTTGGATGTGCTGTGCGGGGTTGAATTGGCCGTCGTTCTCCGGTGGGGTTGAGTAGGGTGCGGCGCGTGAGTCTTTCTTTAGTCATAGGTTATGGGCCTGCTGGGGCGGCTACCGCGCGGTTGCTGGCTGGGACAGGGCGTTCCGTGCGGGTGGTGAGCAGATCGGGGCGAAGTCCGGAGCCGGGTGTCGAGCATGTCGCGTTGGACGCGAGGGACCCGGAGGCGCTGGCCGGGGCGGCGCGGGGTGTGGGTGTGATCTACGTCTGCGCCGCGCCGTCTTATCACCGGTGGGCGCAGGAGTGGCCGTCGCTCGCGTCCTCGCTCTACGCGGCTGCCGAGGCGAGCGGAGCGGTCGTGGTGATGCTGGGCAATCTCTACGGATACGGCCCGGTGGACGGCCCGCTGCGCGAGGAGTTGCCGTTGGCGGCCACCGGTCCCAAGGGCCGGGTGAGAGCCGGGGTGTGGGAACAGGCGCTTGCCTTGCACGAGCAAGGCCGTATCAGGGCGGTGGAGTTACGGGCCTCGGACTTCTTCGGGCCGGGTGTCACCGATGGCGGGCATCTGGCGGCGCGGGTCGTGCCGCGGCTGTTGCGCGGCAAGTCTGTCTCGACGCTTGGTGATCCGGACACCCCGCACAGTTGGACCTATGTCCCCGATGTGGCCAGGGCTCTGGTGGAGGTCGCGGGTGAGGAGCGTGCCTGGGGGCGGGCCTGGCACATCCCGACGCAGCCGCCGGTGTCCACCCGGGACATGGCCGACCGGCTCGCCGCCGCGGCGGGCCGGAGTCCTGTGGCGGTGCGCAGGGTGCCGCCCCCGGTGCTCGGCGCCGCGTCGCTGTTCTCTCCCCTGCTGCGTGAACTGAGGGAAGTCCGCTACCAGTTCGACCGGCCCTTCGTCATCGACGCGAGTGCCTACGAAGCCGAGTTCGAGGTACGGGCCACACCCGTCGACGAGCAGGTCGAGGCGACGCTGGAGTGGTGGCGCGAGCGACTGGCGGCCACCAGGTGACCCCCGTGACCGCCAGGACTCCTCTCCCGGATGAGACCGCCACGGCCCCCCTCCAGGAGGGGATGGCCACGGACCCGCCTGTGGATGTGACCGCCAAGGCCCCCTTCGCGGATATGGCAGCCGGGTTCCGCCCGGCGGGTGTGACCGCGGGGGCTTCCGCGGTCGGGCCGGCGGGTCTGCGGCGTGATGATGTCGCGATCGTGGGGATGGCCTGTCGTTTTCCGGGTGCTCGTGATGTCAACGAGTACTGGCGGCTTCTGCTGGACCCCCGGCCTCAGTTCTCCACCGTTCCTGACGCGCGCTGGGCTTCGGCGGCGTTCGTCAGTGATGACGTGCGTGACGCGGCCTCGGCCTATACCGACACGATGGCTCTGCTGCCGGACGTGGGTCACTTCGACGCCGCGCACTACGGCATTCCGCCCCGGCGGGCGGTGGCGATGGACCCTCAGCACCGGCTGCTGATCGATCTCGCGCGTGAGGCGATCCAGGACGCGGGCTGGGAGAGCGAGGGCTTCGACCGTGAGGAGACGTCGGTGATCACCGCGCTCACCGACGGCGGCTACCGTGCGCTGAGCACCATGCCGGTCCGAGTGCGTCAGCTGGCCGGGGGCGAGTTCGGGGTGCCAGCGGTCGATCCCCGGCTGGCGGAGACGGTTCGTGCGGTCGGCGACCTGCATGGCAGCTCGGTTGCCGGGCTTCTGCTCAACATGGGTCCGAACACGATCAGTTCGGTTTTCGGGCTGCATGGTGAGAGTTATGCACTGGACTCGGCCTGCTCCGGTGGACTGATGGCCGTGGCCAACGCCGTTCACGCGCTGCGTGCGGGCCGGTGCGGTATCGCGCTGGCGGGCGGTGCCCAGTTGGTCCTCACTCCCGATCTGCTGGTGGGACTGTGCCGGATCGGTGCCATCTCCCGTACCGGCAGCAGCCTGCCGTTCGGGGCGGGGGCCGACGGCCTGGTCCTGGGGGAGGGCGCCGGGGTGCTGGTGCTGCGGCGTCTGAGTGACGCGCTGGCCGCCGGTGACCGTGTCTACGCGGTGATCCGGGGGGTGGGGACGGCCAACGACGGCACCGTCCAGGGCGGTATGCATCCTCAGGAGGCCGGCCAGTTACGCGCGCTGCGCCGGGCCTACCGTGATGCCGGCCTGCCTCCGGGCGCGGTGGGGTATCTCGAAGCGCACGGCACCGGTACCCCGGTCGGCGATCCGGTCGAGATCGGCGCCCTGCGTGTCCTGCGTGGTGATCACGGCACGCCCGCCTACCTCGGTGCGGTGAAGGCGGTGGTCGGGCACGCGCTGGGCGCCGCCGGGATCGCCGGTCTCGTCAAGGCCGCGCTGGCCGTGCACCGGGGGGTGATACCGCCCCAGCCGACGTTCGATCTGGCCGACCCTGGCGGGCTGGACGCCGCGCGCCTGACCGTTCCGACCGGACCGGTCTCCTGGCCGGCCGGCGGGCAGCCCCGCCGGGCCGGGGTGAGCGCCTTCGGGTTCGGCGGCACCGGTGTCCACCTGGTGCTGGAGGAGTCCGGTACGCCGCCCGCCGCCCCGGCACCGGACAGGGAACCGCAGCTGCTGGTGCTCAGCGCCCGTGACCGTGCCGGGCTGTCCCGTCACGCCCGGGATCTGGCCCGTGTCCTCGCCGATGAGCGGCCGCCACTGGCCCAGGTCGCGGACACGCTGGCCCGGCGGTCCTTTCTTGCCGAACGCCTCGCCCTGGTGGCCGACGACGCAGATGACGCCGTCACCAAGCTGACGAAGGCGGCCGAGGCCGTGGCGGCGGGACAGGACGGGGACCTGGGCCCAGGGCAGGCGGCCGGTACGGTGGCACCGGGCACACCGCCGCAGGCGGCACCTCCCGTACCGGGTTCGGTGTCCGCCCAGGCCCGTACCGCCGCACTGGACCAGCTCGCGCGGCGCGCGGTCACCGGCGCCGGGCTCCGCCCGGTGACGAGGCGAATGCCCCCCTCCACCCTGCCGCCCAGTCCGCTCGCCCCACGCCACCACTGGGTGGTGGACGCCTCCCGCACGGGCACAGGCACCCCCCGCCAGGCAGCACAAGCCCCGCTGACGCCAGCGCACCCCCCCGAGACCACACACCCGGCACCCGAAGCGCCAGCCATGCAGGCCGGGGGCATACCCGCCGCATCCATCGTGTTCGAGGAGGTGTCGCGTACCAGCGTCTTCCCTCTCTCCGCGCTGAGTGAGCAGGCCACGCTGACGAACGATCTGGGTTTCGACTCCCTGATGCTTCAGGAGCTGGAGACCAACATCGGCAGACGCATACCGGGCTTCCGCAGCGAGGAGATGTTCACGCCCGGCCTCACCGTCGAGCGGCTGATCGCCCTGGCCGACCCGCACCTGGTCCGGCCGACGCCCCCCGACCCGCACCTGGTCCGGCCGACGGTCCTCGATGCACCCCCACCCCAGCAGGTGGGGGCCGGTGGGCCTCAGCCCGAGCAGGCACGGGCCGCCGTGCCCCCGCCCCGGCAGGCGCCTCCCGGGGTGCCTCTCCCCGGGCCGGCGGGTGCCGGCTGGGATGTGGCGGCCGCGCGGATCGACGACTTCCCCGAGGTGCGGCGGTTCGAGGACCGTGTGCGGGTGATCTCCGGCAGCGGCGCGAGTTTCCCGTACTTCCGGGTCCATCAGGGCACCATCGGTGACACCACCGCGATCGGCGGCCGGGAGTACCTGTCCTTCGGCAGTTACAACTATCTCGGGCTCTCCGGTCACCCCGAGGTCAACCAGGCCGCGCACGAGGCGGTGGACCGGTACGGGACCTCGGTGTCCGCGAGCCGGATGCTCTCCGGTGAACGGGACCTGACCGTGCGGCTGGAGCAGGCGCTCGCGGGTTTCCTCGGGGTCGAGGACTGCCTGGCACTGGTGAGCGGCCACGCCACCAATGTCTCCGCGATCGGGCACCTCGTAGGCCCCCAGGACCTGGTGGTGCACGACGCGCTCGCCCATGACAGCATCCTCCAGGGCTGCGCGCTGTCGGGGGCGGCCCGGCGTCCGTTCGCCCACAACGACATCGGCCGGCTGGAACACGTGCTGCGGCTCAGCCGGGACCGGTTCCGGCGGGTGCTGATCGTGGTCGAGGGCGCCTACAGCATGGACGGTGACCTGGTCGACCTGCCGGGCGTGATCGAGCTGAAGAAGCGCCACGGCGCCCTGCTGATGGTCGACGAGGCGCACAGCATCGGCACGGTGGGGGAACACGGGCGCGGTGTCGGGGAGTTCTTCGGTGTCGACCGGCGGGACGTGGACGTGTGGATGGGCACCCTGTCCAAGGCCTTCGCCAGTTGCGGCGGCTATCTGGGCGGTTCCGCGCGGACGGTGCGCTGGCTGCGGCACACGCTGCCCGGTTTCGTCTACAGCGTCGGTCTGAGCCCGGCCAACGCCGCCGCGGCGCTGGCCGCCACCGGGCTGATCGCGGCGCAGCCGCACCGGGTGCGTACTCTGCGGCGCAATGCCGGGCTCTTCCGGGATCTGGCCGTCTCGGCCGGTCTGGATACGGGGTCCAGTGCGCACACGCCGATCGTGCCGTGTGTCCTGGGTGATTCGGCGAGGACGTTGCGGGTCGCGGACCGGCTGTTCGCCCGGGGTGTCGTCGCCGATCCGATCTTCCACCCCGCCGTGGAGGAGGGACTGGCGCGGCTGCGGTTCTTCCTCACCAGCGAGCACCGTGAGGAGGACATCCGGCGGGCCGTGTCGGTCCTGGCCGAGGAGGTCGCGTCCGCCGGGGAAGGAGGGACGAGCCATAGCTGACGGGCCCGCAGCTGGGGCACCTGCGGCTGAGGTGGCCGTGGCGGGGTGACTCATTTCAGATCAGGGTGCGTTCGATCCGGTTGAGCATGGCGTGCTGCGGGGACTTCGTCTCGTTCCCGGGTTCGGGGGCCGCCGGCTCACCCTGGTGTTCCCCGGTGCCGCCCACCCACCGGGCGAGGAGGTAGGCGATGACCTCCGCCTCCTGCTCCTGGACGTCGTCGTAGGTCGCGCGCAGGAGCATGTCGCGTACGAGGTCGGGGTCGAGGTTGGGGAAGAGGAGGCGGGCACCGGCCTCGTCCAGCCAGCCGGCCCCGCGGTGGCAGCAGATGATGTGGCCCAGCTCGTGCAAGATGATGTGCTCCTGATGCGCGCTGGTGGTGTTGGCGTCGTAGAAGATCAGGTCCTCGTCACGCGCGGCGACCCACATGCCACAGGGGTGGGAGGCGGGCATCTGCAGCGGGACCAGCGTGATGGGGCGGCCGCGGACCTCGCCGAGATGGCGGCAGAGTTCGGCGACGTCGGCCACTTCGGGCAGGCCGAGTCCGGCGATCCGCTGCGCGCCTTCCTTGCGGAGCCGCTTGAGCCGGCTGCGGCGGTCGTGGTCGGCCGACCACCCTCTCCAGGTCCCCTTCACCGGTACGCGCCCCTCACTCCGGGGCGGAGGGGTCGGTGACGGGCGGGAGACCCTGCAGCTGCCGGTACTGGTCCATGATGGCCGTGATGGCCTGGAGGTTCTCCTTCTTCATCCCGGCGGCCCGCATCGCCACCGCGCGCACCCCCGACTGCCGCAGCGCCTCGACGGCGGCGATCTCGCTGAGCACGGACTCGGCCACGGTGTCGTCGAAGAAGTAGGCGACCGAAACGCCGAAGAAGCGGGCCAGAGCCGCGAGCAGGTCCGGTGAGGGATTGGAGCGCTTGCCGGTGCGCAGCTGGGACAGATACACACCCCCGACCCTGAGTTCGGGGCCGGTCTTCTTGAGCTCCTCCGCGACCTCCGCGTTGGTCCAGTGCCTGCCCTTGGGCCGCACTGTCCTGAAGAGGTCGTCCAGACGCACCGCCAGCGTGGGGCGGTCGTCGGTCTCGGACATCTCGATTCTCCTTCCGGGCACCTCCTCGGTCCTGCCAGTAGCTATCCGCTAGTTTTGCAGATTAGCGGTCAGTTGACAATTGGCCGATACTGCGCCACCGTTGACCTTGCCGATAGCTGGCAGCTAACTTGGCCGGGGGGGCAAACCTAGAGTGCGGCCGATCCTGTCGCCCGCCCCCGCCCGGGGGGGGTGGGGCCGGCCCCCCACGGGGCGGGGGGGGATACACCCGCCCGGCCCGCCGAAACAACCGGGGGAGTGGCGGGGCATCAGACCTGCCCGGCCCCCTCAGCTCAGCCCGCACTGCCGAGCCTGTGGTAGGCGGACGCGACCTTCGTCAGCCACGCCACCTCCGCGCCGAAGTTGTCCGTATCCCGGTCCTCGAAGTCCGCGGCGTCCTTGTTGTCGGCCGGGATGAACCCGGCACGCTTGGCACGCAACGCCTGCCTGATCTGGGCCGCCTCGGCGAACGCCTGCCCCGGCCGCTCACCCGCCCCGGGAGCCACCGCGCCGCCGGCCGAGGACGTACGGTCGATGTAGGGACGCAGGTCCCGCCACCCGTCCCGTATCTCGACCACCCGCCGGTGCAGCAGATAGTTCAGCTCGGACACCGACGCCCCCGGCGGCTCCAGCACGATGTCCGGCGACGCCTCGTACAGGTCCCGCCACAGCGGATACAGCGCCCGGTAGGACCGGTAACTACGCGCCCATCTGGCCAACTTGGCGGCCGAGGCCCCCCACGAGGAGATCGTCAGACTGAGCGAGAGCGCGACGATGCCCACCGCGCTGAAGACGGACGGCGCGATCTGCCAGACACCGATGTCGATCCCGCTCGCCGCGGTCAGGATGTTGACCGTCCGGGCCACGCAGTACAGAAAGAGGATCACCGCGGCGACCGACAGCAGCCGCAGAGCATGCCGCAGCGACCCCTTCCCCGCCATCCGCGCGTACGGGCCGCACTGCCGGAAGATCGAGACGCACGGAACGGCCTGGGACACGATGAACACCAGCAGATAGGTGAGGATCAGCGGCCGGCCGCTGCCGGTGTTGAAGTCGGTCGCCGGCCGGCCGGGCCCGTCGGCGGCGAAGAACAGAAAGGCCAGGAACCCGTCGACGGCGACACCGCCCACCAGCCAGAACCGCGCCTTCAGCGCCGCCCTCTCGGCCGACGCCCAGTGCAGCAGGATGATCTGCGCGCTGACACAGAAGGCGACAGCCGACAGATGCATCACCAGGATGGCGAGATTACCGACCCCCAGGAGGCTGCCGCCCCCCATGGCGAGGGCCCCCATCGTGAAGGTGAGGCACTGCAGCAGCAACGTGACGACGAGTGCCCGGTAGGCGCCGTCACGCCGGTGACGACGCACCCCGGCCAGCCGGTAGACGAGCGCGGCGTACGACGACAGCGCCGCGATGACGAAGCAGAGCGTTCTGGTGGTGTTCAACCTGATCCTCGCCTGCGCCGCACTGCGCGGCGAACTGTCTAGTCGTTCTTCTCGCCCAGCCGGACCTCGAGCCCGACCGCCTCGGCCGCCACCGCGACGGCGTAGTCGAAGAACACGGCCTCGTCCCGGACGCTGTCATGGGTACGGCTGAACACCTGGAACACCAACAGCCCGACCAGGCTGCTCCACAGCACGATGCCGCGCTCGATGATGTCCGAGAACGGAGCCCCGGGGACTCCGCCGAACAGCTCCACCGCCGCCGGCAGCAGCAGCGGCGGACCCGGCACCGCCCGCCTGGGCGGGGCGAGTTCACCGCCCTCCAGCGCCGCTCGCACGATCCCTCCCAGAACCGCCGGCGTACGCGAGGCGGGCAGTACCGTCTCCGGCGGCGCGTGATAGCCGGGAACCGGCGATCCGTAGATCAGCGCGAACTCAGCCGCATGGCCCAACGACCACTCCCGCAGCGCACGGGTCACCGCCAGCAGCCGCGCCCCGGCCGGCGCCCCCGCCTCCCGGGCCTCGTGATCGGCCTGCTCCATCACCGCCGCCGACCCGTTGTAGGCGTCGACCACCAGGGCGGTCAGCAGATCGTCCCGACCTGGGAAGACAGCCTCCACCTCGGCCAGGGCAAGACCGCTCTCACCGGCGACGGCCTCCAGGGACAACCCCCCGGCCCCCACCGTCCCCAGCAGCCGGCGCGCGGCCCCCTTGACGACCTCCGCCCGTCCGGTCGGCTCATCGGTAGCACTAGTTCCGGAAAGATCCATGGCCAAACCGTACCGGCCAGCCACGACCCCACCACCGCCGTCGCCCCACCACCCCCGCGATACGACGCGATCCAGCCACCCACACCTGCGACACCGGCTGCCCGACGGCGCGCTTTGTGCCCTGGTAACCACCTAGACGCGCCGCTACGCATACGCGGGCGGCCCCTATGCGCGATGTGCCGGGCTGGTGTCGGCGGGTGAGTGCGAGTGACGGTATGTCAGGACTTGATGAGTATCCCTAGGAGGGCCGGCTTCGTTAAGACCCCGGCCGTCACCATGTGTCCGCGCGAGCTCGAACTTGCCGAGGATGCCCGCCGCATTGTTTTCCGGGCTGGGCCCACTGCCCGCGCGGGTGTGCTGCGAGTGGTTCACCGTGCTCGATCTGCCCGAGGCACCGCCGCGCCGTCCCGGCGAGTTCAACCCGGCTGCTGAAACCGCCGGCCCCCGGCCCCGGCTACCGCACGGCCGGACCCGTGGGCCGGTGTACGTCACCCACCGCCGCCTCAGTCCGGGGAAGGTCGTCACCTGCGGGATGCGTGCCCGGACACCGGGCCGACCCGCCCTCCTACGGCCAGGCCTGGACGCTGCGGGACGAGCACACCGCCGTGCGCGGACCGGGAACCGGGTGTGACCTGCACGAGCGCCATCACTCCGCGCTGACTCACCCTCCCAGCTACCGGCCCGGGGCCTGCGCCGACGCCGAGGGCAACCGACTGCGCACCGGTACGGTCCGGCACTGACGGCACCGGTGACGCGGCCCTGCCGGACCGGTGAGCGGGCAGCCCGTCGCCCGCGTCAGCCAGATCGACGCTGCGTCGGGGCGCGCTGCCGCGTCGGCCCGGTCGGAGAGTCGGATGTCGCCCAGCTGAAGCTGGGCGGAAGACGGGAGGCGGTCGCATAATGGCGTGCACCATGTCCGAGCATCCCGCGCCCCGGACGGAGTCCGTCTGGGACTACCCCAGACCTCCCGCGATCCGGTCCGACAGCCGTCGCGTCCGTGTGGAGTGCGCCGGCACGGAAGTGGCCGACACGCGGCGCGCCCTGCGTGTGCTGGAGACCTCGCACCCGCCCGTCTTCTACCTCCCACCCGAGGACGTACGCACTGACCTGCTCGTCGCGGCTCGCGGAGGCACGTGGTGCGAGTGGAAGGGACGGGCGGTGTACTGGGACCTGGCCATCGGCCCCGACATCCGCAGGCGCGCAGCCTGGAGCTACCCCCGTCCCGTGGGCGGCTACGAACGGCTCACCGACCACATCGCCTTCTACCCCTCGCGCGTCGACCTCTGCACGGTGGACGGTGAGGTCGTGCGCGCGCAGGAGGGCGACTTCTACGGCGGCTGGGTCACCACCGAGATCGCAGGCCCGTTCAAGGGCGGCCCCGGTACAGCGCTGTGGTAGAAGCACGCCCCTCCGTCTGAGCCGAAGGGCGGCACCACCGCGACATTCGGCCGGCCTCCACTCCCGCCCCAGGCTCGCCCCTGGTCCTATGAGCCCCACCCCGGCCAGGATGCCGTGGGATGCCGTGGGATGCCGTGGGATGCCGTGGGATGAGCGGGGCAAGAAGTGGGCTGCCTGGCCCGCCACGGACCCCGCTCACCTTCGGCATGGTTGCCGGGGGCGGCAGACCACCGGCCGGCGGAGTCCGACGACCTGGACGGGAAGGAGCAACTCCCGCAGAGGGCCGGTGGAACGAACTGGCCGAGGACATCGCGGCGATGGCCAACCCCCGTGTCCGCCTGATCATCTTCGGCGTGCGGGACACCACCCGCGACCTAATCGGGATCGACCCCGACGATACGAAAGTCGATCAGTGCGCCAAGCGGGCCTGTAACCACGTCCAGCCGTACTGTCGTACCTGTCGTACCAGTCCCGCCTCGCCTCGGCCGAAGCTCACGCCAGCCCTACGGCCCCCACCTCTTCCAGTGGCCCTCGGAGACCACTTCGACGGCACCGTCGGCCACCTTGATGGCGGTCTGCTCGTCAATCGCATACGCCGGGCCGGCGATCCCGGCCGCCCATCGCTCTGCCGCGGCCATGGTGTTCTCCGGACAAGCCGGATGATCCAGATGCGGGAAGATCGAAAAATCGACCAGGCCCAACGCGCTGTCGCCGCCGCCGGGCGGCTTCCAGCCGACGAAATGCTGCCCGATGCGGGGGGTCATCACCATGCTCCCGGCGCTGAGTCCCACGTAGACCGTGTCGTGCAGCGACGGCAGGAGTTCCGCCAGCCCGGACTCCCGCATCCAGTGGCCCAGGTACAGCGCGTCACCGCCGTTGACGAGCAGGACATCGGCCTCCTGGACCCAGGTGACCCAACGGGCTTTGTCGATGCTGGGCAGCGCGGTGAGTTCCAGCACGCCCACCGATTTCCACCCCAGCCCGGTCATGGGGTGGGGAGACCGTCCGCTGATGAACCGCCATGGCCCGCCAGGATCGGCGTCGGGGGACCCGTACCCCGCGGTGGGGATGCACAGGGCGCTGGACTCGGTGACCGGCTTGTTCAGGAGGCCGGCCAGCGCATCCTGGATGCTTGCGTTCTTGATACCGGAGTCCGTGAGGAGAAGTTTCATCATGTCCTTCCTGTAGCGCTGACCGTGCGCTTCAACAAACTGCCGCTCGGGCGACGCGTCACGGCGGCCACCATGTCATGGGTGCATCAGTGACAGGCACTGATCTCGTCGTTCGACGTACGGGACCAATGGCGGCCCCAGCTCGGCAGCTTGATGTGCCAGGTCGCAAGTGGTCCCAGGGGGCGGCGAACGTCTGGACCCCGCTGTTGCCGCGTGATCGAATAGGGGATGACATCGTTCTGGACTGGCAAGCGGGTACGTCTGCGCGGAATCGAGCCCGAGGACTGGACGGAGTTCATGCGCTTCGCTGTGGACGAGGAGCGGTCGCAAAGGTGGACCTGCCGGGGCGACCAGGTGGCGGCTGCCGCTCCTCGATGTGCACCGTGCTGCTGTGGTGCCGACGGATTGCTCGATCTGGGTGCTGGGCCGTGAGGTGGTGCGACGGTGTGCTGCGGGCGGTCGACGGTGGATTCGAGGCGAACGCCAGCCTGCTGCCCGGCCCCGACGCGAGCACGGGGTCCCGTCCGCGTCCGGAGCGACGCTCGGCGCGACGACCAGACGGTGGGGCTCCGCGAGGCGCCGAACTCCTCCACCGCGCCGGCGACCTCAAAAGGTCGGCCCGCACCCTGCCCGCGCCCTCACCGGAACCGCCGAACGCCGACCTCGACTGATCCCCGCCGGGTGGCGGATCGGAAAACCGACCCGCCACCCACTGAACCGGACCTGTCCGCTTTCGCCTACACAATCACCTGGGTCTCATCCTTCAGTCACGCTCGGCGCCGAAGGTCTTGGCCCCCACATCCGTGTGGCAGCTGCCCGGTCACTGGGGAGTCCCTGCGGTCGGCCGTGCCCGGCAGGGGTGTCCTACGGTGCCCAGGGCTTGAGCATGTCCTTCAGCGAGTCCGTCAGGGCGAATTGCAGCAGCGGGCCGTAGGTGACGCGGCCCACGCCGAGGCGGCGGAAACGTTCGAGGTCGTGCTTGACAGGGTGGGCCGTGGAGTTCACGGGGACGGAGACGGCACTTGTCACCGCCGTGAGAAGGTCGTCGTCGTCCTGGATGCGGACCGGGTAGACGCTGTCGGCGCCCGCCTGCTCCATGGCTCGCAGGCGCTCGATCGCCTCGTCGAGGACGGCTGCGGGGTCGTCCGCGTGCAGGAAGAGGTCGGTGCGACCGTTCACCCAGACCGCCACCCCCGCCTTGTCGGCCGCCGCGCGAAGGCCGGCGATGTAGTCGGCGTGCTCCTGCGTGTCGCGTACGCGTCCGCCGTCCGAGTGGACGGTGTCCTCAAGGTTGAGGCCGACGCCACCGACCTCGATGAGTCCGGCGATGAGGTCCGCGGGCTCCTGCCCGTACCCGGCCTCCAAGTCCACCGACACGGGGATGTCGACCGCCGCGATGATCGGCCTGACTGCGGCGAGTACCTCCTCGAAGGTCTGCCCCTCATGGTCCTCGGCCCCTCGGGAGTCGGCGAGCGGATGGCTGCCGATGGTCAGCGCGGGGAAGCCGGCGTCGGCCGCCGTCCGCGCGGACCAGACGTCCCAGACGGTCGGCAGCACGAGCGGCTTGGACTCGGCATGCAGCTTCTTCAGTAGTCGGGCGCGCTCAGCGGTGATTTTCAGGCTCATGTCGAGGACGCTACCCCCGGATCGGTGTCAGCAACGGGTCGGCCGCGCGGCGATCGTTCGGCCGGGCAGGGGGCGGGCTCAACTGACCACCGCATCCTCCGCTTGGGCAGCCGGGCCACGAGGCGCAAGCGCGTTTCACACCTCCGAAGCGGCCGCGGATCGCCCGGCCCCGAGTCCTTGTCGGGGGCTCGTCGGCTTCCGTTCGGGCAGATCGCGGCTGTTCCGTCCATGCCGGGGGCAGGCCCGTGGCGCGCTGGTGTGTGAGACCGGGTGTGCGCCGGAGTGCGCCCAAAGTGGATCGTCAGCGGGGTCGACTACCTTCGAGGTGTCCTGTGTAGACAGTGCGCTCCCGCGTCGCCTTGGCGTACGCGGAGATGCTCCCGCCGAGGACATTCCGATCCGCCTCCGTATGAAGTCGGCCCCGTGTCCGAGCGGCAAGGTGCCCCGAGCTGCTGCCGAGGACGGAGCCGGTCGCGGATGTGCGCCGTCGGCCGCCGGGACCACCTCCGCCGGCGGTTCTGGCGGGGCCCAGACACCCCGCCCCGTCGTCTCTCACCGGTCAGCCGATGTGCTGTCCGATCATGCGGCCGAGTTCCAGCGTGGCAGCGTGACAGGCGGACGAGACTTGGCTGAACTGCGGGAAGCCGTGCGTGAGGTCGGGGTGGTGAACGTAGGTGAGTTCGTTGCCGGCGGCCGCCAGCTTGCGGGCATAGGCGTGGCCGACGTCGCGGAGCGGGTCGAAGCCGTTGGTGACCAGGATCGTCGGCGGCAGGTCGGCGTGGGACTCGGCGTTGAGCGGGGTGACGTAGGGCTGGCGCACGTCGTCGGTGTTCTTCACGAGGTTGCGGACCATCTGGAAGATCCCGTTGGACTCCAGGTAGAGCCCCGAGCGGTTCTCGCTGGCCGCGAGCGTGTCGGCGGGGAACGCCGCCTCGGGGAAGAGAGGGACCTGCAGGGCGAGGCGGGGGCCGTTCTCGTCGCGCAGTCTCAGCGCGACGACACAGGTCATGTTCCCGCCGGCGGAGTCCCCGCCCAGAGCGATCTTGGCCGGGTCCACTCCCTGCTCGTCGGCGTGGTCGAACAGCCAGCGCACCACATGCTCGTTCTCGTCGATCTGGGTGGGGAACTTGAACTCGGGTGCGCGCCGGTAGTCCACGGCGTACGTCTTGACACCGGCGGTCTCGGCGAGAAGGCGCATCGGGAGTTCGAACTCGTCCAGGGTCCCCACGGTGAACCCGCCGCCGTGGATGTACACCAGCGCGCCACAGGGTGAGCCGGCCGGCTCGCTCGGAATGTGGACGCGCACGGGCAGTGAGCCGTGGGGTCCGTCCAGCACCAGATGCTCGACCGAACCGATAACGGGCAGCGGGAACTCGCCCAGCACATGGTGGGAGCGCCGGGCCTCGGCGACACTCTCGTCGGCCCCCAGCACCGGCCCCGTGGGCAGCCACGCCGCCAGTTCCGGGTCCAGAGTGCCCCGCCCCACACGCTCCGGGACGCTGTCACGGTCGTAAACAGGCATGACGGCTTCTCCTTGTCTGTCCAGGCGGGTGACGCACCCGGTGCGTCACCCGGTGAGTCACCCGAGCCGGACGCCACCGGGGCACGACGCGGCCCCGCGCTCACCGCACCAGGGTGCGATCGACCCAGTCGAAGGCTCGCTGATGCCACAGCGCCAGCGCGCCCTCATGGCAGTGCTCGCCGCCGCCCTCACTCTCGGGGAAGGAGATGAGGTCCTTGGGGCAGGTCAACGCTTCGTAGATTCTCTCCGGCTGCCCGGTGAAGAACATGTCGTTCTCGGCTTCCAGAACGAGGGTCGGGCAGTCGATCCGCTCGGCCACGTCGTCCATCGTGTACGGCTTCGTCGCCTCGATCAGCTCCGGCACCCCGTCCACGCCGAAGGTCCACCGGCCGTTGTCCACGACCCATCGCGTCTTGGCGTCGATACCGTCCGTACCGTCCGGCGCGGCCTCGGGGAGCTTCGCCAACACGCTGTGGCCGGCGAAGTCGTCGAAGTCCGCGACACCGTCCCGCCCGTAGGAGGGCAGGAGGGCAGGAGGGCAGGAGGGCAGGAGGGCAGGAGGGCGACGGGCGGGCCAGCTCCCTGGACGAGCACCTCTATCCGGGACTGCTCGTTCGTGACGATCTCCGTGCGTTGCTGCTTGGCCATGACACCGTCCTCAAAGCGGTGGCCCCCGCGTCCGAGTCGGTCTGATCAGGGCAGCTCCGCGAGGTCGACGGGATTCTGGAGGGTGATGCCGTCGGTCTTGACGTGGGGCAGGCGCCCCAGATCGGCGAAGGCGTTCTGGTCGTGGGCGGGGACGACGACCAGCTCCGGTACCGCCGCCATGACCTGCGCCATCTTGATGATGTTGGTGCGGGTGCCGTTGGCGTCGAAGTCGGCCCACAGCTGCGACGCGACTGGCCGTTCCTCGCGCCTGATCAGCCCTTCCCGCTGCCAGACGAGGTCTCCCACGAAGGCGTACTTGAGTCCGGCCGCCGTCGTCACGAAGATGACGATGCTGCCCGGTGTGTGCCCGGGTGAGGGCACGCACACGATGGAGCCGTCGCCGTAGACGTCGAGACTGCGGGGGAACCCCAGGTAGGGGCCGCCGTCGAAGTCGAAGGGGTCCCACTCGAAGTGGGTCTCACTGAAGGGAGGACCGAACCTCCCGTGCATGTGGGGGTTCAGATAGCTTTCGAGGTCCCGGCGGGTCACCATGACGCGCACCCCGGGAAAGTCGGGAAGCCCGCTCAGGTGGTCCCAGTGCGCGTGCGTGAGGAGGATCGCGCCTAGCCGTGACATGTCGTAGCCGGCCGCGGCCAGTTGGTCCACCGCCGGTCGCCACACGCTGTACTTCGTCATCCTCTGGAACAGCAGGGGCATCGTCGCGAACTGCTGGTCGATGCCGCGCCCGAACCCGATGTCCAGGAGAAGGTCCCCGTGCGGGTGCTTGACCAGTGCCGCACCGATGTAGAAGTCACGGCGGTCGAAGTACGACCCGCCGCGGTAGGCGTAGAGCGCGTTGCGATGGTTGACCCCGGTCGGTACGGCGATGACGTCCATGCCGTCGGGCGGGTCGGCCCCGGGCAGCGGGAACGCGTCCGGCCCGAGCTGCGGGACCGGCACCGGCTTCGGCCTGAATCCCGACCTGACAGCGCCGGCGGCGAGTCCCGCGCCGGTGAGCGCGGCCATGGCGAATCGCGAAGGCATGACGTCCTCCCTGGCGAGTGCGTGCGGTCCGGCCCCGGTTCACCCGGGGACGGGCACCTCGACCGCGTTGAGGATTCCGCACACGGTCTGGTAGGCGCCGATGAGGAACAGCATGTCGATGACGCCCTCGGACCCCAGCAGGTCATGGGCCTGGGCCCAGCACTCGTCGGAGACCGCGCGGTCGCTCGTCAGCTGCCGGGTGAAGTCGAAGGCCGCGTACCCGGTGTCGCTCAGCCCCTTCGGTGCGCGGCCGTCTGTCAGGTCGCCGATCTGACGCTCGGACAGACCTGCTCCGCGGCCCACGGCGGTATACGCGTACATCTCGTAGGCGGCCCTCCATGTGGAGCCGACGGTCAGGATCACGATCTGGCGCACGCGGTCCTGGAGGGAGGTGTGCCCGTCCTCGCTGCCCTGGAAGGCGAGGAAGCTCCGCGCGAGGTCCGGGCTGTACAGGACGGGGTTGAACGGGCCTACCGGATGCCCCTGCCGGTCCATCGCCACGAAGCCCGAACGTTCGGCCCACACCACCTCCTTCTCCTTCAGAGCGCGGAACACGCTGCGCTGGGCGGCCGTCATCTCCTCCTCCGAGAGCAGAGGCAGCCGGCCCCCGAGTCCGTAGGGCGCGTCGGCTTCGCCGTGTCGCTGGTCACCGGTCATCAGATCTCTCCTCCCGCCCGGTGGATGTGCTCGTCTACTGGTCGAGTCCTGTCGCGTCCGCGGGGACGTCGTAGGCGGCCAGGGTCATGGAGACGGCGGTGAACCAGCCGATGAGGACGGTCACATCGACGATGCCCGCGTCGCCGATGAGACTCCTGGCGCGCCGGTAGAGGCCCACGGGGACGATCCTGGGAGCGATCAGCGTGGTGGCGAGTTCGTAGACGAGCTGCTGGCGGTCGTCGTCGAAAGACGTGGGCAGCCCGCCGATGAGTGCCTCCACCTTGCGGCCGTCGAGTCCACCGGCGTCCTTCGCGATGCCCTCGTGCTCGTAAGTGGAGTACGCGGCATGCCACTTGGCGTTGGTGAGGTTGGTGACGATCTCGATCTCCGCCTTGGTGAGCGTCGATTCCGTCTGGTAGTACGCCCCGGTGGGGACGATCGTCCTGGACAGCGTGGGGTTGGAGACCCAGATCTTGTGCGGGCCGGGCACGAGCCCGCGCAGGCCGAGGGTGAACTCGTAGGCGTCCCGCATGTCGTCCGTCATCTTGGCCACCGGCGTCTCGACGTACCGGCCGAAGGTGCCGAAGTCGTCGGATTCACTCATCATCGCTCCCCGCGTGAGCGGCCGCGTCCGTACGGGGGCGCGACCGGGACGGGCAATCGGCGCACGTCCTTGCCCTCAAGGCAGCCACCACCCGGCAGCCCGCACCACCCCGGGACGCGCACACCCGTCTCCACGGCTACGACATCCCGCCCAGGCCCCACCGCGGCAGGGGACAGGGCGCTCAAGGGCCCGCGAACCGGGACAGGACGCGCTCGGCGTTTCCCCGCCGCAGGGCGCTCCGCTGGTCCGAGTCGAGGGGATAGGCGTCCAGCATGTCGGCGAACTCCCGCGCCGGTGCGAACGGATAGTCGCTGCCGTAGACCAGATGCGTGGGGTCCGCGTAGGTGAGCAGGGAGGGCATGGACGTCGGGGACGAGGACAGGGCGAGATCGAGGTAGAACCTCTTCATACCCGCTCGCATGCCGTCCTCGGTGACGGGAGGGTTGAAGCGCGCCGCGATGGCGAAACGCTCGGACGCGAAGGGGATGAATCCTCCCGCGTGCGCGAGGATGACCGTGACATCCGTGTACCGCTCCATCACGCCGTGGGCGACCATGTGCACCGCTGTACGCGTGGTGTCGAAGGGAAAGTCGAGCAGGGGGCTGGGAAGTTCTTCGAGCATGCGCATCGGGGGCGCTTCCGGGTGGATGAAGACCACCGCGCCATGCCTGTCCAGTTCCTGCCACAGCGGCTCGAACTCCGGGTCGCCGAGGTAGCGTCCGTCGATGTTGGACAGAATCCCCACGCCGTCGCTGCCGAGTTCGTCCAGCGCGAAGGCCACCTCTTCGAGGGTGCCGTCCATGTCGGGCAGGGGGAGCACCGCGAAGAATCCGTAGCGGTCGGGCTTGTCCTTGACCATTTCGGCGGCGTACTCGTTTATCCGCCGGGCCATGGAGCGGGATTCCGCCCTGTCCCCGAAGTTGACACCGGGCGCGCTCGCGGACAGCACAGCCGTTTCGATCGCGAGCTCATCCATGATCGCGAGGCTCGACTCGCGGCTCCAATCGGGCGTGGGCCACCCGCCGGCGCTCTTGCCGTGCCGCTCGAACGCCTCCCGGTACCAGGAAGGTATGAGGTGATGGTGGATGTCGATGCGTCCAGACGGCATGAGTCCTCTTTCCGCAGATTCCCCGGTTTGCCGCCCCGGTAGCGGCGTCGCGTGGCTCCCCCCGCCGTCCCCCACCGGAATGCGACGTCGAACGCCCTCCCCTCAGCCAGTGCAACACAGCGGGATGACCGCAGCCACTGGTCGAGCCACTGTCCGCCGTCGCCGGCCCGGCCGTCGTCCGGCCCGTGCACGAGATCAACGAGACAGCGGGTGATCACAACGATAATCTATGAACACGTTTATGGTCCGGGAGCACGGTCCGAAAAAGGCTTCACCTCCGCACGGAAAGCACGGCACGCCGCGATGAAGGAAATGCATCTCAGGCCGGAAAGCCGGGACGAAGCCCTCGAATACGTCCAGAGCCCCGAACGCGAACACGGCCGCGCGGCCGGCACCTCGCGGTCACCATGCCGGCGCCGGCCTCCCGGGGCCGCAAGCGGGCCCCCCGGGGCCACTCCGCTGGAATACACGCGCCCCGCTCCGCCGCCTGGCGGCGTGCGGTGGGCGTCAACTGGGCCAAGGCGCGTCCATGACCCGATCGACCATGCTCGTACGCTGGAATCCTTCGACGAAATGCTCCAGGACATCCGCGTTGATGGTCCCGTACGTGGTGTCCGGGCGATTCTTCAGGCCTTCGAGGAATGTCTGCAGGAAATCCTTCTTGAATTCCCCGCGCGGATGAGCGGCGAGGACTTCATCGGCCTGCCCGTCGGCCAGCTCGTCCATGCCCCAGCCGATCGCGTCGGTCAGTACCCCGTAGTTCGTCGCCGCGGTCTCAGGGCCCATTCGGCCGGGAATGCCCGGCGTCGAGTGCAGGGCGATCGCCGTCCAGACCACCTCGGCGGCGTCCTCCGGGAACCCGCGGCCGAGCAGGAAGCCGCGGGCATGGTCGGCGCCGTCGAGCTCGAACCGCTGCTCCTTTCCGGAGAACGGCGACAGCAGCCCGAGGTCATGGAACATGGCAGACACGTACAACAGCTCGGGATCGGGCTGGAGACCGAGCCTCAGCGCGTGCACGGAACCGAACAGAAAGACGCGCCGGGAGTGATGGAAAATGAGGTCACTCGTCGTATCCCGGATGAATCGGGTGGCGGCTGCGGCTGCCGCCGTATCGGGGATATCGACTCCGGAAATAGTTTCGGTCATGTATGTTCACGCCTTTTCGTGCGGGAGATCGGGGCAGACGCCCGATACGGATGACAAGCCCTGTGTGCGGTCACTCAGGCCAGGCGGAGTTCTTGATGACGTCGACGAAGTCACCGCGTCGGAAACCGGGCACGAAGTGTTCGAGAACGTCCGCGTTCATCGTGCCGAAGGTGGTGTCGGGACGGTGCCTGAAACCGTCGGTGAACGCCTGGAGGATCTGCCGCTTGAAGTCCGGCCTGGGATGGGCCGCGGTGACGGCGTCGATCCGCGCCCGAGTGATGTCGGTCAGGTGCAGACCCAGCACATCCGTCTCGACACCCGCGGTCGTCGCCGCGATCTCGGGCGCCATCCGGTAAGGCACCTCGGGGGTGGTGTGCAGGGCGATGGCCGTCCAGACGGTGTCCGCGTCGCCTTCGGACAGGCCATGGGCCAGCAGGAAGGCGCGTGCCTGGTCGGCGCCGTCCAGCTCGAAGCGCTGACCGTCGCTTCGGTAGGGCGGCACGAGGCCCGTGTCGTGGAACAGTGCCGCCACATACAGCAGTTCCGGGTCGGGGCTCACCCCCCGGGCGGCCGCCTGGAGACTGCCGAACAGGTACACCCGGCGGGAGTGGTGGAAGATCACAGGCGGCGTCGTCTCACGGATGAGCTCGGTGGCGTCCTGTGCGAGTCTGCTGTCGGGAATCTCGACATCGGCGATGTACTCGGTCACGGCTGCCTTCCCTGGGGGGTGGGGGTTGGGGTCCTGCCCCCAGCCTCCGCCCCGCGGGGCTGCCGTGTCCGCGCCCGGATGGCCGAGAAGCCCTCGGAAACGGTCAGGATTCCGGCGGTCGACTCAGCCGGCGGTGCGCGCGTGGGAAGCCGGCGTCGTGGTGGCGAAGCGGTGCTGGTACTGGATGGGGGAGACCCCGAGATGACGTGCGAAGGCCCGCCGCAGGCTCTCGTAGCTGGGAAAGCCCGAGAGCGCGGCCGCCTCCGTCGCGTTCCGGCCGGCGTCGAGCAGAGCCTTCGCCATGTCGAACCGGATCAGTTCCACGTATCTCATGGGCGTGGTGTCGAGTTCCGCACGGAACATCCGGGTCAGATGGCGAGGGCTCACCCGGACCCGCGCCGCGAGGGACTTCAGGCCGTGGTCGGCAGCCGGATCGGCCTGGACCGCGTCCTGGATCTGCCGCAGCACAGGGGTGCGGGGCGCCGGGCCCTGGAGCGAGGCGGAGAACTGCGACTGTCCGCCGGCCCGCTGCATGTGCACCACCAGCGAACGGGCCACCGTACGGGACAGGTCCGGACCGTGATCCTGCTCCACCAGAGCGAGGGCCAGGTCGATACCCGCTGTGACACCGGCCGAGGTGTAGGTGGTGCCGTCCCTGACGAAGATCGCGTCCCCGTCCACCCGCGTCGCCGGACAGATACGGGCCAGCGCGTCGGTGTGCTGCCAGTGCGTGGTCGCCCGCTTGCCCTCCAGCAATCCCGCGGCACCTAGCACGAAGGCCCCGGTGCAGACCGAGGCGACCCGGCCGGCTCGGTGGGCCAGCGCCTTGGCCGTGGCGCTCAGGGCCGGGTCGACCGGACCGGCCGGAAGAAGGTCACCACCCACCACGAGCAGGGTGTCGTAGGGTTCCGCGCCCGCGGCATCGGCGTCCACCTGCACGCTCATGCCGATGGAGGTCCGCACGGAGGCTCCGCCCACCGAGACGATGCTCAGCCGGTACCGACCGCCGAAGCGGTTCGCCTCGCTGAAGACCTCCGCCGGCCCCGACAGATCCAGCATCTTCATGCCATCGAACACAAGAACACCCACACTGTGCGCTCGCGCCGCCATCGCTCCTCGTCTCCTCGCTGCTCCGCCCCGTACCGGTCACGTCTACCAGGAAAGGCCCTGCGGCGGAAAAGCAGCACCGACCGGGCGCTCGTAATGGCCCACCGGCAGTAGACGCGATTGGCCCAGAGGTGGGGGCTTCGCCGTTCGTACGCTTGGAATGCGACGGGGCTGGTCAGTGGTCGTTCATCGGCTGCGCGACGCCGGGCAGCGGCGACTCGGCCCTGGAACGGCCCGGCGGGGCCGCGTTCGACCGGTCCGCTGCCCGCGCCCGCAGACCAGATGCCCGCTCTCTCCCGAACTCCTCATACTCAGAGGTGGAACCTCCCATGCGAGCCATCACCGTCCAGGACCGCGATGCCGGCGTCAGCGGCCTGGCCCTCTCCGAGCTGCCCCACCCGCACGCCGCCGAGAACGACGTGATCGTGAAGGTCCACGCCGCCGGGTTCACCCCGGGCGAGCTGGCCTGGCCCGGTACCTGGACCGACCGGGCCGGCCGCGACCGGACCCCGAGCGTGCCCGGCCACGAACTGTCCGGCGTGGTCGCCGAACTCGGTTACGGCACCACGGGCCTGACGGTCGGACAGCGTGTGTTCGGCCTGACCGACTGGACCCGCGACGGCTCACTGGCCCAGTACACGGCAGTCGAGGCCCGCAACCTCGCCCCGCTCCCGGCCGACGTCGACCACATGACGGCCGCCGCGCTGCCGATCTCCGGGCTGACCGCCTACCAGGCCCTGTTCGACCACGCCCACCTGCTCACGGGTCAGAGCGTGCTCATTCACGGTGCCGCCGGCGGCGTCGGCTCCCTCGCCGTGCAGTTGGCCCGCGAGGCCGGCGCCCGAGTGATCGGCACGGGCCGGACCGGCGACCGCGACACCGCCCTCGGCCTGGGTGCGCACGCGTTCCTCGACCTCCAGGCCGACAGGCTGGAGGACGTCGGCGAGGTGGACGTCGTCTTCGACGTGATCGGTGGGGACGTCCTCGAACGCTCCGCCGCACTGGTACGTCCCGGCGGCTCCCTGGTCACCATCGCCGAACCAGTCACCGTCCGTCCCCGCGACGGGCGCGCCGTCTTCTTCGTCGTCGAACCCGACCGGGTCCGCCTGGCCGACCTGGCCCAGCGGTCGCGGGACGGGCGCCTGAAGCCGGTCATCGGTGCCGTCCGGTCACTCGCCGACGCGGTCTCCGCCTTCTCACCGGGCAAGCGCACTCCCGGGAGGACGATCATCCGCGTCACCGAGGAGTGAGCTGCAGGGACAAACGCTGCGGACAACAGGCACCCGGCCAAGCCCGGCAAAGACGGCCCCGTGTGCGCCGAACGGGCTGGAGGCGCGATGAGTGCGTGTCCTGCCGTATCGGCGTGCCCGCCCGGAGAGGTCAGGGCTGCACCAGGCGGTGCAGCGCGAGGCGGGCGAGGGGGGCGTAGGCGAGGAGGACGAGTTTCGGGCCGTACATGGTCAGACTGGTGATGGTGCCGGGTTCCCCTGGCCGCACCTCGTGGCGCAGCCTGATCCGGATGCGTCCCAGGCGCACCTGCCACACCCACGTGCGGCGGCCTTCGTCGACGGCTTCCACGACGAACGCGGCACGGATACCGGCGACTGATTCGACCGTGCCGCTCATACCGGGCCGCAGGCGGCGGCCATCGCAGTGGACTGCCTTGATCTGCGGGGACCACGACGCCCACCGGCCTACGCTCGCGTAGCGCTCCCAGACCGTCTCGGGCCGGGCCGCGCCGCCGGCGCTCAGGGTCACGCGCGCCATGACAGTGCCGGGAGCCGTCGTGGCGGTGGGCTGGTACGAGCGGAGGTCATCGGTCCGGTCCTGACGCTGGGCGAGGGCTGCGGACGCGGTCTCGTCCCAGCATTGCGGCGAAGGGTGCGGCCGCATCGTTCGTGCCGGCCGTGGTGTCCGGCGGCGGTCCTCGACCACGCTCACACGGCTCTCGGGCGGGTGCAACGGCAGCGGGCGACACCGGGGATCGCGCGGGCGGCAAGATGGGCTGCGACCATGCGGTCGTGCAGGGGGGCGACAGCGGCCATCCGGTTGAGGGCCGGGCCGTGCCGGACGGCCCGCTCGCCCGCGACGTCCAGCCGTACCTGCCTCACGGTCAGCGGTAGCTTGTCAACTCGTCGTGGGCGAGTTGCGTGGCGACGGCCTGCTCGTCCCCCCAGAAGCCTGGGCTCTCGGCGGGCGTGGCCGCGTGCGGTGAGTCCTCCTGTAGAGCATGGCCGCTGTGGCGACACCTGCCGCGCTGACGGCCAGTGCGGGCGCGCCGAGGGTGAGGGCGTGCTGGAGGGAGGCGGTGGCCGCGTATCCGGTGGCGGCTTCGGCGCCGGCCCACAGGGGTGCGGCTGCGAGGCTGTAGGGGGCGATGCGGCGGTAGGGCACTCGGGCAGCGCCGGCGAGGTGCGGGGCGAGGGTGCGGATGACGGGGAGGAAACGGGCCACGAAGACGGCTTGGCCGCCGCGGCGGGCCGTCAGTGTTCCGGCGCGCCGCCAGGCGGTGGCGGGGAGGCGGCTGCCGAGGACTCCGGTGCGCAGGCGCTCGCCGAGCACACGCCCGGTGCGGTGGGCGAGAAGGTCGCCCGCTACGACGGCGCACGAGGCGACCGCGATGACCACGAAAAGGTGCAGTTGCCCGGTGCGTGCCAGCGCGCCCGCCGTGAGCAGGAGGGTAAGAGTGGGAATGAACGCGCCGATCAGCAGGACGGATTCGGCGAGGACCGCCGCGGCCACGAGGGCGTAGGCGCCCAGGGGCGGCACGTGCGCCAGGGCATGGGTCAGTATGTTCACCGCGTGACGCCGGTCGTCGCGTGCGCAGGGCGGGACACCGCGTGGGCGGGGTGGGTGAGCTGCCAGACCTTGGCCGGGGGGAGGTTGCCCCACACGGTCCGGCAGCCGGTGGCGTAGTGGCGCTGGTAGCCGGCGAGCAGCTTTTCGACGGCCCGGTGCCGGCGTGCCCGGGTGCGGGCGGCCAACAGGGTGCGGGCGTGGCGGGTACCGAGGTAGGCGAAGTAGGTGAGGGTGCCGCCCGGGTGGAGCAGGTCCAGGTACCGGTCCATGATCGTTTTTACCTGGTGGGGGGTGAAGTTGGCGAACGGCAGACCGGAGACGATCACGTCGTAGCGGCGGCCGGTGTCCAGTTCCTCGACGCGCTGAGGATGGATGTGAACCTGCTTCTCGCGCCCGGCCGGCAGCAGGCCAGTGGCTGCGAGGCGGTGCAGCCGGGCGGCGAAGCGCGGGTTGGCCTCGGCGACGTCGAGGTGACTGCCTGCCGAGAGGTGGGGGATCAGGGCGCGGGTGACCGCACCGGTTCCGGCTCCGGCCTCCAGGATGTTCAGTGGCCGTCCGGCCCCGGCGCGCACCGGTTCGGTCAGCGCGCGGGCCAGAGCGGTGCTGCTGGGGGCGATGGCGCCGGTGGTGCGGAGGTCGCGGGCGGCTTCGATGAGGAACATCCAGCCCTCGGCATGGCGCTGCGCGAGGGCTCGATCGTGCGAGGTGGTCCAGTCGTCCATGGCTTCGACGCTAGAAACGAGACGGCGCCGCGGTATCCACCCTTGTGCGACCCTCTCCTCCTACTTTCGTAGGGGGAGAGGCGCGAAGATGGTCGGAGGCAGGGCCAGGTGCGCGCTGCCTAGGATCTGGGGGTGAGCTGGAAAGAGACCTTCCCGTGGCCCCGGTACGGGCGCTGGGGACTGGTGCTGCTGCTGACCGCCGGCGCCGTCCAGAACGGTGCCGCCACCGCGGGCGGGCAGTACCTCACCGTACGCACCGCCGTGGCAGTGCTGTGCGGTGCGATGCTGCTCGTGCGCCGGCTCCCCTGGTTCCTCGCGCCCGCCCTGGCCACGGTGGCGACCGGGATCTGGGGGTGGCCGCTGCTGCCGCTGCTGCTGATCGCCCTGTTCGACCTGTCCGCCCGGCGCCGGACGGCGGTGGCCGCGGGCTGCTCCATCGCCGTCCTGGCCGCCAACTCGGTGGCGCCCTCCGCTGTCTCGCTGTGGCGCCCACAGCAGTACGGGGCCAGCCTGTTCCTGCTGCTGGCCATCGTGGGCGGGCTGTGGATGGGCAACCGCCGGCGCCTGGTCAAGGCCCTGGGCACCGAGGTCGAACACCTGCGCGTCGAGCGGGAACTGCGCGAGGCAGGCGCCCGCGTGGCCGAGCGTGCCCGTATCGCCGCTGAGATGCACGACGTGCTGGCCCACCGCCTCAGCCTCATCGCCCTGCACACCGGAGTCCTGGCCACCAGGACGGACACGCTGCCCGCCGCCGTCACCGAACGCCTCTCCCTGCTGCGCACCGCCTCCACCGAAGCCCTGACCGACCTGCGCGACATCCTTGGCGCCCTCCACGACCCCCACACCGACACCGACCGCCCGCCCGCCCCCGTCCTGCGCGACGTACGCGAGCTGGTCGAGCAGGCACGCGCGGCCGGTCAGCAGGTCGACCTGCACACCCGCGGCCGCGTCGAGCAGGCGCCGGCCGCGCACCGCCTGGCCCTCTACCGCCTCGTCCAAGAAGGACTGACCAACGCCCGCAAGCACGCCGCCGGCGCACCGGTCACCATCCGCGTCGACTACGGCCCGCCCGCCACCGTCGTCGAGGTCACCAACACTCCCGGCACCCCGGCAGCGCACGCCGCGCCCTCCGGCTACGGACTGGTGGGCCTGCGCGAACGCGTCCGTGCCCTGGGCGGACACCTGAACACCGGCCCCCACGGCGCCGGCAGCTGGCGCCTCGCGGCCCGCATCCCCCACCCCGCACACACCGAGCAGAACGGCCAACGCCCATGATCCGCGCCATGATCGTCGACGACGACGCCCTCGTCCGACTGGGCCTCGCCGACCTCCTCGACACGGACGGCGGTATCGAGGTCGTCGCCCAGGCGGCCGACGGCCTCCAGGCCATCGAACTGGCCACCGCCCACCACCTCGACGTCGCCCTCGTCGACGTCCGCATGCCCCGCATGGACGGCATCGCCGCCACCGCCCGGCTCCGCGCCCTGCCCCACCCGCCGAGAGTCATCACGCTGACGACGTTCGACCTCGACGAGTACGTCTACAACGCCCTTGCGGCCGGAGCCGACGGCTTCCTCCTCAAGGACACCGACCCCGCCGAGATCCTGCGCGCCGTCCACCTCGTCCACGCCGGCTCCGCCATGCTCCACCCCACCGCGGCACGCCGCCTCATCGACCGCTACCACCAGGCAGGCCGGCCCCAGGCCACGGCCGCCCGCGCCCGGCTCGAACACCTCACCCCCCGAGAGCGCGACGTCCTCACCCTTCTCTCCCGAGGCGACACCAACGCCGACATCGCCGCTGCCCTGGGCATGCGCGAAAGCACCGTCAAAGCCCACGTCAGCCGCATCCTCACCGCCCTGGACGTCAGCAACCGCGTCCAGGCAGCCCTCCTCGCCCGCACCGCCACCCTGACCTGAAGCCGCGCCCGGGACCTGCCATGTCCCGTCGCTCGAACGCGGTCCCGGACGGTGGTGACCCGCCGATCCGGCCACCCACCACCGGACCCCACCTTGATCAAGAGGTACGCGTGGCCTCGGAGCAGACGGTGAAGAACCGGTCCCCGGACGACGCTGACGCGCAGGCTACGGCCCTGACCGCGCCGCAGGGTCGCTCCCTGGTCGACGCGATGCGCTCGGCGGGCTCCAGTCCGGTGGTGCGGAGGCAGTCCGCGGCCTTGCCCGGCATGCCGAGGAGTGACTGAACTCCGGGGCGGGCGCGTCGTCCTCGCTGACGGTGCGGCCGGGCAGGAGGTCGGCGACGCTGGTACGGATCGCGGCGCGGCTGACGGTGTGGTCGCGGGCAAGGGCGGCGATTGACCGGCATTCCAGACGCGCGGTGCGTACGTCGTCGGTCTTCGCGGCCACAACGGCGGGGCGACGCCCGCCCTCGCGCCCTTGGCCTCGGCGGCGCGCAGTCCGTCGCAGGTCAGCTTGCGCTCCGTCCCTACGCCGCTCACCCCTAAGAGTGAAGATGGCCTGGGATTTCGGCCGGGCTGCGCCCGGCCGCGCCCTCGGACGGATTCAGCAGGAAAAGCTGGACGCACCGTGACCCGCAACAGGTGGATCTGCGGCGCTACCGAGGGAGACAGGATGAGCAGCTGGCAGGAATACGTGGACGAGCAGCTCGTGGGCACCGGGCACGTCCGGTCCGGGGCGATCATCGGCGTCACTGACGGTGGCACGTGGGCCGCGAGCCGCGACGTGATCAAGGCTAACGAGGGCCCAGTCATCGTCCAGCTGTTCAAGAACCCGGGCGAGGCGTTCGCCAGAGGGATCACCGTCGGCGGTGTGAAGTACATGGCCATCAAGGCCGACGACAGCTCGATCTACGGCAAGAAGGGCGCCACCGGTGTCGCCCTGGCCAAGACCGGCAAGACCATCGTGATCGGCTACTACGACGAGAAGCAGCAGTCCGGCAACGCCGCGAGGGAGGTCGAGAAGCTCGCCGAACACCTGCGGGACAACAGCTACTAGACCACGCACCCCGGGCCGCCCGGTGCACGCGCCGGGCGGTACTCCTCCCCGCCGGGGAGTCCCTCCGCCAAGGCGCGATTAACCTGCGCGGCATGTTCTGCGGCTGCCAGCCAGCAAGTCGGGAGCAGGGTCACCGTGCGCCCGTGGCCGATACGCGGGTCATCACCCGCGTACACCCGGGCTCGCCAGCCGTGGCCGCCGGGCAACTCCCCGGGGTCGTAACAGGTGGAGAACCACTTGGCGCCCTGCCCCTCGACGCGTTCGCGCACGGGCCTGCCCTCCTCAAGCGTGGCCGCTACGAGGTGCTCCAGCATGAGGCGGCTGCCCGGTGCGGACAGTGGGTGAGGCCGGCGGGGAGCGCCTCTCCCGCCGTATCGGTCGGATACATCAGCAGGCCCTCGACCAGCCGGATCGTCCGCTGCGAACCAGTGGGTCCCGGCCAGAAGGTCCAACCGCGCAATGCGGCCGTCCACCCCCGCTGCCAGCGTGACGGCCTGGCACATCCCGGCGCCGACCTAGGCAAGGACCGTCGCTGAGGAACCTCGTACGTACCGCGAAGTACGCCGAGAAACCGGCCGCGCTGTCATGGGTCTGCCTGATCACCTCGGCCACTTTCGCCAGCACCGAGGCGTCGCCGAAATTGCTGGCTATTTCCTGGCGAGGAGGCGGAACGCACCTGCCGTTCCCCGCGCTACCTTCAACTTTGTTCCACTGAGTGGGCCTCACTGAAGGATGTGTGCATGCTGGACGATCTGGACCGCGCTCTGATCCACGCGCTGCACATCGACGGCCGCGCACCCTTCAGTAAGATCGCCGCCGCCCTCGACGTCTCACCGCAGACCGTCGCCCGTCGCTATCGCCGCCTGCGCACAGAGGCGTCTTTACGGGTCGTGGGGCTGCCGGACCCCCATCAGGCCGGTCAGACCCAGTGGCTCGTGCGGCTCACGGCAGCGCCGAGTTCCGCTCAGGACCTTGCCTACGCACTGGTGCGGAGGCAAGACACCTCGTGGGTGAAACTCACCTCCGGCGGCACCGAGATCGTCGCGATCATCCACACCGCGACCGACGCCGGTGCGGGCACCGGCAACTCCCTGTTGCTGCGCGACATTCCGCGCACCACGCACATCACCGCGGTGTCCGCACACTGCATCCTGCACACCTACCTGGGCGGTTCGACGAACTGGCGCCGCAGCGCCGACACGCTCGACGAGAAGCAGCAGCGGCTCCTGCGCGAGCACGTGGCGGCCGACGCGTCGTATGTGCCCGTGCCACGCCAACTCGGCGACAATGAATCCGACTTGCTGGTCGCCTTGCAGAAGGACGGCCGGGCCACCCACGCGGAGCTGGCCCAGGCGACCGGCTGGTCCCCGGTCACCGTGGCGCGTCGGCTCGCGGACCTGCGGGCGGGTGGCGCCATCTTCTTCGATGTCGAGGTCGACACAGGTCACTTCGGCGTCAACACCAGGGCATTGCTGTGGATGTCGGTGAGCCCGGCACGCCTGGAGACCGTGGCCACGGCACTGGCCGGCCACGACGAACTGGCCTACGTCGCCGCGACCACAGGCCCCACCAACCTGGTAGCCCAGGCCCTGTGCCGCGACCCCGCCGACCTGCACCACTACCTGACCCGGCGGCTGGGTTCCCTGGACGCCATCCGCACCCTGGAGACCAGCCCGGTGCTGCAGAACCTCAAGGCGGCGAGCCCCATCGTCGCGGATCTGGCCCGTACCAGACTGCCCCCCACCTCGACCCGTACCTGGATCTGACGGCCCGTGGCCCGCACGGTCACGGGACCGCCGAGGCGGCGGCTCGGAGACCGTCCAACTTGCGGGTTCGGGCTTGGGCTAGTGGCCCCCTGCTCCCCTGGCCGGCGCGTTCTCGTCGGCCATCATCCGGCTGGTCGCGAAGCTGACCACGACCAGCGCCACGGCGACCCAGAAGGCGAGCTGCACGGCATGCAGGGCGGCGGGCGCGCCGCCGGACCCGGCGCTGCTCAGGTAGACACTGCCGAGAACCGCCACTCCGAGTGTGCCACCCAGTTGTTGGACGGCGTTCAGCAGACCGGCGGCCGAGCCGATCTCCTGCGGCTGCAGCGGCTTGAGGGCGATGGTGAAGAACGCCGGACTGAACAGGCCGACCCCGAGTCCGACGCCCCCGAGCGCGAACAGCAGCGGCGTCGGGTACTTGTGCGGGTCCGCCGCGTGGTAGACGGCAATGGCGGCGAGCGCACCGACCAGCAGAACGCACAGCCCCAGGGACATCATGCGGTGGCCGTAGCGCTTGACCAGATGTGCACCGGCCACCCAGGAGGCGACGGCCAGGCCCACCGACCACGGAGCGAGGGTCAGACCCGCCTTCAACACGTCTGTGCCCAATCCGAGTTGGAGCTGTAACACGATGACCATCATCAGACCGTTGGTGACGGCGAAGAAGGACATCGACGTCACCAGGGCAGCCGGGAAGCCGCGGTGGGCGAACAGGCTCGGCTCCACCAGCGGGCTGTGCCCGGTCGTGGCCAACGCACGTTGATGCGCCGCGAAGACCGCCATCAGGCACAACCCGGCCGCGATGGCCGCCCAGCTCCACCCCGACAGGGCGGTCAGGTCGGCGCCGATCAGCGGGTAGACGACGAGACCGATACCGGCCATGGCCAGCAACGTGCCGGTCACGTCGAGGGTGGGCCGCTTGGGGGCGCGGTTCTCCATCAGCCTGGGCGAAATCGCCAGGACGACCAGCGACACGGGGACGTTCACCAGGAAGGCCGCTCGCCAGGAGGAGCCGAACAGGTCGGCATGGGTGAGCACACCGCCGAGCACCGGTCCGCATACGGCAGCCAGTCCCATCACCGGACCGATGCTGCCCAGGGCCTTGGACATCTCGGACCCGGAGAACATCGCCTTGATCAGCCCGATGGTCTGAGGGATGATCACGGCCGCCGCGGCTCCCTGCACGACCCGGAAGGCGATCAGGAGCCCCACCGATGGAGCCACGGCGCAGGCGGCGGAAGCGACCATGAATCCGGTGACACCGATCACGAACAGCCGCTTGCGGCCCGCGATGTCACCCAACCGGCCGCCGGTGATCAGCAGCACCGCGAACGGCAGGGTGTAAGCAGTGGTGAACCACTGGATGTCGGACACGGACCCGCCCAGCTCGGCGTGGATCTTCGGCGCCGCGACCTGCACGATGGTCGCGTCCAGCAGGTTCATCGCCTCACCGAGCAGCAGGGCGGTGAGCGCCGGCCATCGCCATCGGTACGCCGTGGGAGTCGGCGTCAGCACTCGCTCAGCAGTCATCGGGGGTTCCTCTCCACCGTTGTCGACACGCCGGCCCGGCCCCGGCGAGCGAGGCGTCGGAGCCGACCACGACTCAGCGTGGGGGCAGCGAACGGGGCGCTCCAGCCAGCGCCGGGAGATTGCGGATTCCTTCCATCGGTGTCACTCCCGGTGTCGATTTCTCACACCCCGTCGGGTGGTTGCCCGTCGTCGCCGACACCGTCATCCGCATGCGGGGCCGGGCGCGTGGTATCAGGTTGCTTCGGCGGGGCGCCCTTGATGGAAGAGATGCTCCAGTCCGCCGTCGGGACCGGAGCGGTCAGGTGTGATCACTTCACGCGGGGGTCCCTCGGGTCCCCATCAGCGCTCCGGGGATTGATCCGTCACGTTCAGGAGCATGCACGGCAGTTCTGCCCGCCACTCGAAAAGAAGCTGTCTCCTCAACCAAGCCCACCGGGCTTCCCAGACGCCGGAGCGATGCGGCGTGGCCGAGACCCCCGTCGTACGGCTTGCGGAGGGTGAGGTACTGATACGCAACCTCTCCGTCAACGTCTTCGTCACCCTGCGCATCCTCATCGTCCGCCGACCGTCGACTTGACGACGTGCATCCGTTCCACCCCCTGGTGGCTCCCCTCGGAGGGAAGCGATCACGACTGGGCGTCCGGGAGTTCGTCCCCGCAAGGAGGGTGGTCGAGTTCCGGTGGCTCGGCGGCGAAGACGGCGGCCGACACGGTGACGTACTCGGCCGCCGCGCCGTCCCGCAGGAACGGAATCAGTCCGTATACGTCATCCCGCGAGCCGAACTCACTGACGGTCGGGCCGACGTCGATGACGACACCACCGACACTTCCAGTGACTGCATGATGGGCACCCGAGGAGTACCGGACTCGTCGAACTGGTCGGTCCGGTGGCCGGCCAGTCCAGTTCGCCGGGGCGGTGATGGAGGCGGCGCGGACGCGTAGCAGGACTTCGCTGTCGCCGGGGCCCGGGGCGGGGTGCTTCCTCGCACACGAGGTGGTCTGATCCTCCGCGGGTGTGGCCACGAACAGCACGCATGGTGATAACCAAGGCCGCTGACAACATGTCGGACGAATGCGTTCGGCCTGAGGGCCATGTCTACTCTTGGCCACGGGGACGCCGGTCGGGCCGCCCGTGGTGAGGTTGACAGGGAAGACCCACAGGATTGCCGTAAATCAGCCAGCCACATCCGGCCGGCTCACACGCGGAGGCCGCTTCACAGCATGCCGCCGCTCCACCATCGGCCCGCCCACGTTTAGGCCGTAGGCGTCGAACTGCGCGAGGCCATCACCATGTCGACCGTCGCCTCACCCGCTGTCACGTACCACCTCGCACCGATCGCCGGAGGCGGGCGGCAGGGGAGCGGGCGTCGCTGCCTGCGCCCCCAGGACGGGCGCGGAGCGCGAGTCGGGAGCCCGCCCGGTTCTCTCGGTCGTGGTCGTACGGGACGCTCGCCGAGGACGCGGCAGAGAGACGGCGGCCAGCCCGCCCAGCAGCAGGGCGCAGCCGGCCAGGGCGATGGCCGACAGGTGTTCGCCGAGCACCAGCACACCGAGCAGGGCGGCGGCCAGCGGTTCGGCGAGGCTCAGCGTGCCGACCGTGGCCGCACTCAGGCGGGCCAGGCCGGTGGAGAACAACCAGTAGGCGGCGGCGGTGGTGGCGAGGCCCAACCAGGCGATGAGACCGAGGGACCGGGCATCGGACAGTCCGGCGGTATCTGTGGCCATCCAGGGCACGAGCATCAGCCCGCCGGCGGTCAGGGAGACGGCGGCGACGGTCGGCAGATGCACCGCCGGGTTGTCGGAGGCCAGCCGCTTGGCGAAGACCGTGTACAGGCCGTAGCAGATCCCCGCCACCACCCCGAGCAGCAGGCCGGGGACATCAACCGCGTCGCTGCCTGGGGCCAGCAGCAAGGCACAGCCGACCAGGGCGGCGCCCGTGCTCACCAGCCAGCCGGTGCCCACTCGCTCACCCGTGGCCCAGCGGGCGCACAGACCGGTGGCGGCCGGTGCGGTGCCCAGGGCGACCACGGTGGCCAGTGCCGCCCCGGTACGCGACACCGAGTAGAGGAAGGCCACCTGGTACAGGCCGGTGGACAGCGTGCACACCAGCAAGGGCCACCAGGCCGAACGCGGGGTGAGGGCACGCAGGCCGACCGGATTCCGGGCGGCGAAGACCCCCAGCGCCATGCCTCCCACCAGCAGCCGCCATCCACCCAGGGCCGCCGGGCCCAGTGATGTGTCGGCCAGAACCTGGGCGGGGCCGACCGTGCCCCACAGCACCACCGCGCCGAGCACCAGCCCGGCGGCGACGGTCGTTCCGTTCTTCTGTGCATCCATGGCCCGATACGCTAGATAAACATCCGGGTAAGTTCATCGGCTGCCGAACTTCGTGTGGAAGATAGGAAAAATCGTGGAACTAGATTCAGTGGACAGGGCCATTTTGCGGGAACTGCAGCACGATGCACGGCAGACCAACCGTGATCTGGCCGCCAAGGCCGGAGTCTCTCCCTCCACCTCCCTGGAGCGTGTGAGACTGCTGCGCGAGCAAGGCATCATCACCGGCTATCACGCGGCCCTGGATCTCGAAGCTGCCGGGCGTCCTGTCCAGGCGCTCATCTCTGTCCGCATCCGGCCACCAGCCCGCGCGATAATCGAGGGATTCCATGAATGGGTGGCACAACTACCCGAAACGATCGGCTTGTTCGTCACATCCGGCGCTTATGACTTCCTCATCCACATCGCGGTCCCGGACGTCAACGGGGTGTACGCCTTCGTCATCGACCGTCTCACGGACCGCCGCGAGGTCGCGGACGTGCAAACCACCCTTGTCTACGCGCACGTCCGGTCCCACCGCATCGAACCCGCCGGCACCGGCCGCTCCCGCACCGTGCGCAACACCCGCTGATCGCAGCAGCGCAGCAGCGCGCCCTGCCGCGCCAACGGACCGGTAGCGCTCCCGCAAGACCTCACACGGCGAAGTTCAGGTGCGCGGTTCGACAGCCCTGAACTCGATTTCCTGCCGAGACACCTGGCTGCCGCACTTCTCGCACGTCTGAATGATCTTCAAGTCATGTCCGCACGAGTGACGAACCGCGACCTTGGGCGAGGTGTCTGCCCATCGCTCACCCCATTGAAAGAGGCCCAGCAGCGTCGGCTGCAGGGCTTCCCCGGCCTCGGTGAGGTGGTACTCGTAACGAGGCGGATGCTCGCTGTACTGGCGTCGCTCTACGACTCCGGCGCTCTCGAGCTTGCGCAGCCGGTCGGCAAGGATGTCCCGCGAGGCTCCCGTATAGCCGGCGATCTGCCCGAAACGGTGCACCCCGTAGGTCATTTCACGGATGGCCAGCAGGGTCCAGCGCTCGCCCAGGATGTCCAGTGATGCGGCCAACGGGCATGCCCTGACAGCTGTCGGGCGGTCTTTCATGCGGGACCTGTCGTCAGGTGTCTCGACTGTCTCCATAGGTTCACCATAGTCGGTTGGATTTTCCAACTAAGTCGTGTACGGTCTGCTCCGAGTAAGTCGTATTTCACAACTCACTAGGAGCGGTACGCAGTGACCGATACAGAACGCGCGCCCGCCCCAGCGCCGCAGCCAGCGACTGCCGGCCCGTCTCAGGTCGAGACGCCCGCGGACAACCGCCGTGCCGGTTGGGTACTCGCTCTCGGCAGCCTCGGAGCCTTCGTGGTGTTCCTGGACACCACGATCGTCAATATCGCTTTCCAGACCATCAGCGAGAGCTTCGACACCACGGCCGGACACCTGGCGTGGGTCCTCAACGCCTACAGCCTCGTGTTCGCCGCCATGCTCATCCCCGCCGGCCGCATCGCCGACCGATACGGGCGCAAGAAGATCTTCGTGGTGGGCATCGCTGGATTCGCCGTGATGAGCGCCCTGTGCGGACTCGCTCCGAGCGTGGGTGTGCTGATCGCGGGCCGTGCCTTGCAAGCCGTCTTCGCTGCCTTCGTTGTGCCGTCCTCACTGGCCCTCGTCCTGCACGAGTACCACCACGAACGCCGACACGTGGCGATAGGCGTCTGGGGAGCCATGGCGGCTGCCGCAGCCGCTGTCGGCCCCACCCTCGGCGCACTCCTCACCGAATACGCGTCCTGGCGCTGGATCTTCCTGGTCAACGTCCCGATCGCAGCCGTCATCATCGGCCTCGGCAGGCGACTGCTCCACGAATCCCGCGATCCGCACGCCTCCGGAGTCCCCGACGTCCTTGGAACACTCCTGATCGCGGTCTTCCCCGCTCTCCTCAGCTACTCCGTCATCGAGGGCCCCTCCCGGGGCTGGAGCGACACCTGGGTGGTCGCGGGATTCGTCCTCGCTGCGCTTTCCCTGCCGACATTCCTGTGGCGGACGTCCAAGGCTGCCCGCCCGGTCATGGACCTCGCTCTGTTCAGGGAACGCCAGTTCCGCGACATCAACATCGCCACGCTCCTGTTCGCCACCTCGTTCTTCGGCCTCTTGCTCGCCAACCTGATCTTCCTTCAGACCGAGTGGCACTACTCGGTGCTCCGTGCGGCACTCGCCAGCGCTGCCGGCCCGGTCGTCGTGACGATCGTCGCCCGGTCGACGACGAAGTTCGCCACCGTCATCGGCCACCGGAAGGTCCTTCTTGCGGGCGGTGTCATCTGGGCCATCGGCTGCGTCGGCTTCGCTCTCTCCGTTCACTCCTCCCCGCACTGGCTGACCCACTGGCTGCCCTGGACCCTTCTCACCGGTCTGGGCATCGGTTTCACACTGCCCGTTCAGTCCGGGGCCGCGGTAGCCAAGCTGGTCCCAGCCCAGTTCGCCGTCGGGTCCGCGATCAACTCCAGCTTCAGGCAGCTCGGGGCCGTACTGGGTATCAGCCTCTTCGTGGCCATGCTGGGAACCCCCACTCCCGCGACGATGGTCAACACGTTCCATCACATCTGGTGGGTGTTCGCCATCCTCGGACTCGCAGCCGGCATCGTGCCGGTACTTCCCGCGAAGAAGACCGAAGTCAGCGGTTCCTAGAAGCGACAGCACCGCTGCCCGCACCTGACACTGTTCAAGTGCGGGCCGGTCGGTTCCGGTTGGGGGTCGTGGCGTGGCCAGCTGTTCGTGCCGCCCTGATCGAAGAGGGGCGAGGCTCGTGCCGAGCAGTTCATCTGAGGTCAAATACGTCTGTCGCGATGCAAGTTACGCCAGTCGCGTGGAGTCATTCCGTAGGCAGATCGGAAAGACCTGCTGAATTTGGACATGTCGACGATACCCCAGCGCCGGGCGACGGTTTCGATGGTGTCGAACGCCTGCCCTTCCCCCACTCGCCAAGCTGGACTCCTTCGGCCGCCAGGATTTTGTACAGGTATCGGATTCAGATGTGGTGCTCTGCGACGACGAGGGCTGCTCCAAGCTCTGGATCGGTGAGGTTGGAACGGTTGACTCCGTAATTCTTGTCGGGAGTGAGTCATGAAGGATTTCTAGTTGTGCTCCCCTCGCTGTCGCAGTGTGTCGTAATGGCAACTCTCAGAAGATCACTGCTCGGCTGGCCGACTGCATTCGTGGTGTGCCCTTCAACGAACCGTTCGGCGCTTGAAAATTCACCGATATCCGATGGAAGCCCGTCCCGGCGTGGGCCCGGCCCCCTCCACCGCCGGTGTGATTGAGGATGATGCCGGGCGAGGAGTTTGCGCCGGCTGTACGCATAACCGTGCTCGCTGCCCGTGCTAGCTGTCGTCGCTGGCGAGCCGGGCCGGCGTCGATCCTCCCTGAAGCCGTCCATCGGCCGACCTGGGTTTTGGCGCACCAGTTTGATTCTCAAACCCGAGCGATCAAAGTATCTGTGAGTGGTTTGGATCGCAAACCAAGACTTGTTAGTCTGAATCATGACTCGAACCTCGGAGCTTCCAGGACGGCCCTGCTCCGTCGCGGCCACGCTGAATCTCGTCGGCGACCGTTGGTCGCTCTTGGCCGTACGTGAAGTTCTCTTCGGGAACCGGCGCTTCAGTCAAATTGCCCGCAACACGGGAGCGCCTCGAGACCGGCTTGCTGCTCGGCTCAAGTCCCTTGTCGAGGACGGTCTGATGGAGCGTCGCCCGTATCAGGCATCCCGTTTCGAGTATTACCTCACGGATGCCGGTATGGAGCTGTCCAGCGTGCTTGTCGCGCTCTTGGCGTGGGGTGACCGGTGGGCTCAGGACGAGCCCCCTATGGTCCTCCAGCACCAAGGGCACCGCATCCAGCCGGTGATCGTCTGTGAAACGTGCGGACAGCAAGTCGGTATGGATGATCTCCAACTCGTGTCGAACGCGCCAGGCTGGACTCTCGGCGGGCCCCAGGGGGAGCCGGCGCGAAAAGCTCAGTAGCTGTCGTCTTTCCGAGTGTGGGGGTCGTGACAGAGGTCGCGAACGCCGTCGGCGTTGGGGCTGTTGGCGGAACGTGAGCGTGCTGCGCGGGAAACGGCGGCTGCGGTCCTTCTGCCAGCAGGAGACCGAGGGCGGCGAGGACGATGTGCCCCTCGCGGTCGTTGATCTCCTTCTCGCCGTCGAAGCCCCGGCTGGCCGCCACCGAAGCTCCGCCTGGCCGCCGGCACCGACGCGGCCCCCCTCACCGACTCCGCGTCGATGACACCGGCACTCGGCTCCGTGTCCCGGCCGCCTCGCGGACCCGGTCGTGCAGCCGGTCGTGGAACTCGGTGGGCAGACGGTGTCACGCCAGCGGCGCGGAAGAACGTATAGACGCGGTCCCAGGCGGGGAAGTCCGCAGGCAGCGCCCGCCAGGTGATCCCGTCCGTGACGATGCAGCGCACCGAGTCGAGCATCTTCCGATGGCAGAACCCCTTCGGCCGCCAGCCGCAGCCTTCGAGTCGGGGCGGGAGCGGCATCGCATCCCGGACCACACCCACTCGGCATCCGACATGTCCGAGGGGTGACCCGGCCGCCTGTACGGGCGGTCCGCGGCGTTCCCGAACCGGTGAGGGAGACAGTCACACGCCACAGGCGCCGAGTTGGACTCAATCGGCAACGGCACGGAGAACCGCAGCACGAAGGGCCTCCTGTCGCTCTATGTGGATTCGACACCCATGAGCTGTGCAGGAGGCCCCTCCCGTGCGCGGCCGACCCGAAGATCACCCGACCGAGCCGACACCCTCGAACTCACGCCCATCACGAGCGATACAGGAACGGCCAGTCAGATGATCGGGCTACCGACGAGAGCTCAGCAGACGTCGACTATGTCGATCATGTTGTCCCAGGGGGTGTTCGCGAGGCTGTCCTCCGCGTGGTACGCGGTGCTGCCGAACTTGTAGACCTTCCGGCCTTCCCAGTTGTAGAACCGAGCCACCGTGCCGGTGGTCTGATTGTTCTTGTACGAGGTGAGGGTGTCGTTGTTGAAGCTGTAGTCGTTAAGGTCGTAGTCCTGACACTTGGCGAACGACACCTTGCTGCCGGTCCAGTTGGCACCGGTCCACAGGCACAGGTACTCGTAGGAACAGCTGGTGTCGGTCACGCCGGGCACGGACAGCGTGACGATCGCGCTGCCGTCCTTCGCCTGGATCTCGTTGTACCCCACCTGTTCCGCCGGAACCTTGATGTCCGCCAGCCTGGCGTCCACCCGGTCCTGCAGCCGGGCTGCCTGCCGGCTCGAAAGGCCTACCGCCTTCGCCTCCGCCGCGTACTTCGACTCGGCCGACTGTGTGGTCCGGTCCGCTGCGGACGCGGCCGCGTTGCCGGCTCCGACTGCCAGGGCCATCACACACAGCAGGGCTGAGACGCGCTTCGTGATCCGGGATCGGAACTTCATGGGGTTTCCTCCGTCGGTTGGTTTCGCTTCTTGAGCAGCTCCGGGCGCCGGCAGACAGCCTCCGGCGACTGATGCGGCCGGCCCTGACTCCCCTGTGCCGAACGGCGAGACAGCAGAGTCCGCAAGGCCGCGCGGGGTGCGATCAGGGCCGGATCTGCTGTTCCGCTGTGGAACCGTGGGCATGACCGCCTCCACAGCAGCAGCCCCATCCCTCGGTACCGCTCACACCGATCTCAGCGGCCGGCCTATTGGTTGGCAGGGCTGATCCGGCGGCCAATCAATGGCCGCGTGCGACGTTTCGGGCCGGGTCGGGGGGTGCAGAGCTGAGGTGTCCGGCGTGGCTGGGTGGCGAGGGGACGGGTATGGCGGGGCGTCGTGAGGTGCCGGTTGATCCGGGGGCGGGTCCGGTGCAGCGGTTCGCGTACGAGTTGCGCAAGCTGCGGACGGAGGTGGGCGGGATGACGTATCGGGCGATGGCCGAGCGGGCCGGCTACTCGAGCACGACCCTGTCGCAGGCGGCGGCGGGCGGGCAGCTGCCCACGCTGGCGGTGACCTTGGCCTACGTGGCGGCGTGCGGGGGCGACGCGGTCGAGTGGGAAGCCCGGTGGAAACAGGTCGTGGACGACGCCGCCGCGGTCGGCGCGGAGGAGGAGGGCGATGAGGGTGCGGATGCGCCGTATCGGGGGCTGGCCCGGTTCGAGCCGGGCGACAGCGGACTTTTCTTCGGCCGGGACCGGCTCACTACCGACCTGCTGGAGCTGCTGCGGCGCCGGCGGTTCGCCGCGGTGTTCGGCCCGTCCGGCGGCGGCAAGTCCTCCCTGCTGCGTGCGGGCCTGATCCCCACCCTCCAGCACTCCCACGAGCCCGGCTTGCGGCTGGCCGCGATCCAGATCCTGACGCCCGGCGACCACCCCGCACGCACCCACGTCTCTCTCCTCGACGCGAGCAGAACCGGCGACGGCGGCACGGATACGTTGGTGATCGTCGACCAGTTCGAGGAGGTCTACACCCTCTGCCAGGACCCGGCGGAACGTACCCGCTTCATCGACCTCCTGCTCGCCGCCCTCCAACCGGCGAGCGGACTGAAGGTGCTGATCGCGGTCCGTGCCGACTTCTACGGCCGCTGCGCCGAACACCACGCCCTGGCCGGCGCACTGCGCGACGCCAACCTGCTGGTCACCGCGATGAACCGGGACGAACTGCGCGACGCCATCGTCAAACCGGCAGCAGCCACCGGAGTGACCCTGGAACGCGCCCTGACCGCCCGCATCATCGCGGACGTCGCCGATGAGTCCGGCGGCCTGCCTCTGATGTCGCACGCGCTGCTGGAGACCTGGCGAAGACGCAGAGGAAGAGTACTCACCGAGTCCGCGTACGATGCCGTCGGCGGGGTGAGCGGTGCCATCGCCCGAACCGCGGAGCGTCTCTACACTCAACTTTCTCCTGAACAGGCCGCTGCCGCCCGCGACCTGCTGCTGCGGCTCATCACCCCCGGTGAAGGAGCCCAGGACACCCGTCGCCCGGCTCTCCGCGCCGAACTGGCCGCAAGCGCCCGCGGGGACGCTTCGCTGGTTCTGGAACGACTGGCCCGCGCCCGCCTGGTCACCCTGAACGACGACACCGTTGACCTCGCCCACGAAGCCCTGATCACCGCATGGCCGCGACTGCGTATGTGGATCGAGACCGGCCGCGAACAATTGCGCGCACACCGGCGTCTGACCCATACGGCCGGGGAGTGGGCGGAGCACGGCAGGGACGACGGGGTGCTCTACCGCGGAGTACGGCTGGCCGAGTGGGACGACCGGGACACCGGCCGGCTCAATGATCTCGAACAGGAGTTCCTGGCGGCGAGCCGAGACCGCGCGAGGGCCGAGCGGGCGGCGGTGAGGCGCCGCGTGCGGCTGACCGTGAGCGGGCTCATGGCGGCGGTGGTCGCACTGGCCGTCCTCGCGGGCGTCGCGTTCGTACAGGCCCGGCGGGCGGAGGCCGGGCAGGCGCTCGCGTTGTCGCGGCAACTCGTGGCGAGCGCGCGTGGCCAGGCCGAACTCGACCCTGAGCTGGGCCTGTTGCTGGCTGCCAGCGCCTACCGGACCACTGCGACCGACGAGACCGAAGCGGCACTGCGCCAAGCCGTGTTCGAGTCACGGGTGAGGGCTGTGCTGGCCAGCCACGACGGGCAGGTTCTCGGAGCCTCGTTCAGTCCGGACGGCCGGTACCTCGCCACCAGCGGCGGCGACGGCGCGATACGGGTGTGGCGGTACGGCACGACGCTGCGAGACCCGGTGGTGCTGCGCGGCCGCGACGGCGAGGTGTGGACGCCGGTGTTCAGCCCGGACGGCACCCGGATCACGGCAGCCGGCGAGGACGGCACGGTCTCGGTGTGGAAGTGGGCGAGCGGCGCCGAGCCGGTGATCCTGCGAGGGCACACGGCACAGGTGTGGAGCGCCACGTTCAGCCCGGACGGCCGCAGCGTCGCCAGCGCCGGTGACGATGGGACCGTACGGATCTGGAACGCCACGGGGAGAGGCGAACCGGTCGTGCTGCGCGGCCACGAGGGGCGGGCGCTCGGCGTCTCGTTCAGCCCCGACGGACGCCGCCTCGCCAGCGGCGGCGGAGACGGAACGGTACGCGTCTGGGACGTCGGGAGGCGGCGGACGACCGTGGTACTGCGCGGGCACGGCAATTCCGTGGAGGCGGTCGCCTTCAGCCCCGACGGACAGCGCATAGCCACCGCGAGCACCGACGGGACCGCGCGCCTGTGGGACCCCGACGCCCCCGCCGAGTCGGTCGTGCTCGGCAGCCACGACGGCACGGCAGAGGGCATCGGCTTCAGCCGGGACGGCGCCCGGGTCGCCAGCACGGGCAACGACGGCACCGTACGGATCTGGAACGTGCGTCACCGCGCCGCACCGCTGATCCTGCGCGGGCATCGAGGTACCGTGACCGCGGTCGCGTTCGCCGCTGACGGACGGCGCCTGGTGAGCGCCAGCGAGGACGGCACCATACGCATCTGGGACGCGGCCCCGACAGGCAGCGACAGCGTCCTGACCGGTCACGACGGGCCGGTGTGGGCGACGGTACCCAGCCGGGACGGCCGTCGGCTCGCCAGCGCCGGCGCCGACGGGACCGTACGCGTCTGGCGGACCGGGAGCACCGCCCCGCCGACCGTGCTGCGCGGGCACGCAGGCGAGGTCCTCGGGGTGGCGTTCAGCCCGGACGGCCGCCGGGTGGCCGGAACCGGCGACGACGGGACCACACGGGTATGGCCGGTGGACAACGCGACGAAACCCGTCGTACTGCGCGGCCACGACGGGCCGGTGTGGACCGCGGAGTTCAGCCCCGACGGACGCCGGCTGGTCACCGGCGGCAGCGACGGCACCGTACGGATCTGGCACACCACTCCGGGCGCGGAACCCCTGGTGGTCGACACCGGCCAGGACAAAGTGCGGTACGTCGCCTACAGCCCCGACGGGCGACGCGTGGCCGCGGCCGGCCTGGACGGCACCATCCACGTCCTGGACCCCGCCACCGGCAAGGATCTGAAGATCCTCCGTGGTCACAAAGGACTGGTATGGGCGGTGGCGTTCAGCCCCGACGGACGGCACCTCGTCAGCGCCGGCAACGACGGATCGGCCAGGCTGTGGGATCTCACCAAGCCCGGCAGACCGCGGGTACTGAACGGACATCAGGGAGTCGTGTGGAGTGTGTCGTTCGGTTCCGACGGCCGTCGGGTGGTGACCAGCGGCAACGACGCGACCGCCCGGATCTGGAGCACCACTGACAACAGCCCGCCCGTGGTCCTGCACGGATTCGGTGCCTCGGTGGAGAACGCGAACGTCCTGTCCGGCAATCGGTTCGTCAGCTCGCACGACGACGGCACCGTACGCGTCTGGACATGCCTGCCCTGCGAACCGATGGACGAGGTCCTGCGGCGTTCCCGGGACGGCATCACCCGTGAACTGACCCAGGAGGAACGGGCCGGCTACCTCAACGAGTCAGCCGGATGAGTCGCCTCCGGCGGGCCGTGGCCGACGCCGAGTGAGCCGTGCGCCTCGCACTCCTCACCCGCTGCCGGCCCCCGACGGCGGTCACGGCGTTCCCGCGGTCCGGCCCAGCGCAAGGCGCGCCGCACATACGAGGACCCGTTCAACACGCTCGCGCCGATCGGACATGTCCACGGACCCCGGCCGGGGGTGCTGCGCCTCTCCGTGGGGAGCGGCGCCCAAGACAACGTGCTGCTGACACAGGCCGGGCTTGGGCACACCCTCCCCGGGAGGATGTGCACCGCCCGGCTGCGGAAGCTGGTGGCCTCAGCGCCTGTCCGGGCCTGTCTTTGCCCTCCATTCACCGACCTGCGCACGTTGGCGGGCGGCCCGGACGGCTGCGGAGAGGCTGCCGACGTCGTACGCGCCGTGGTGGCGGAGCCCGTTGACGAAGAAGGTGGGCGTCCCGGCGACGCCGCTGATGTCCGCCGACTCGACATCCTCCGCCACGCGTGCGGCGCCTGCCCTGGCCCGCACGTCGTGTTCGAAGCGTCCGGTGTCCAGGCCGATCTCCTCCGCGTAGCGGCGCAGATCGGCCAGCCGAAGGGCGCCCTGGTGAGTGAGGAGCAGGTCGTGCATCGGCCAGTAGCCCCCTTGCAGGGCCGCGGCCTCCGCCGCCTCGGCGGCGAGCTGGGCGTGCTCGTGCACGTCCGTGAGCGGGAGGTGGCGCCAGACGTAGCGGACGTCGGCGAAGCTGCCCAGGAGGTCCCGGATCACAGGCTCGGCCCGACCGCAGTACGTGCACTCGTAGTCGCCGTATTCCACCACCGTGATGGGCCCGGACCTGGGGCCCCGGATGTGATCGCGATCCGGGTCGACGGGAACGGCCAGGTCGACGATGCCCTCGGCTCTGCCGACAAGCACCTTCAGGCGCGTACGCCGGGGAAGCAGGCCGATGGCGCCCGTAAGAGCCCAGCTCAGAACGAAGGATGCGACGATTGCGCCCAGCACGCCGACCTTCGCCTCCTCCAGCTCCGCGCCGTGGAAGGCGCGGGCCGCGATGAGCAGCGAGACCGTGAACCCGGCACCCGAAAGCGCACCCCCCACCACTACCGCCCCCCAGCCTGCCGGCGGCTGGACGCGACCGCGGGTCAGCCGGGTCACTGCCGCCGCCGCCCCGGCGATGCCGACCGGCTTGCCCAGGACGAATCCGAAGAAGATCCCCAGCGTGACGGGCGACGCGACAGCCTGCGAGAGCAGGGTCGCGCTTACCGGGATGCCGGCGTTGGCCACCGCGAAGAGCGGCACCACCGCATAACTGCTCCAGGGGTGGTACAGCCGCTGCAGGCGTTCGTTGGGGGACAGCGCGGAGGCGATCCCCTCGCGCAGGGAGCGCTCCAGCTCCGGTGTGGGCTGTTCGCGGAACAGCCGGAACAGCCCGCTGGCGTACTCCAAGTCGCTCCGCGAAGCCAGCCCGGCGTAGGTCAGCAGGCCCATGGCGAGCCCGACCACCACGGGGTCCACCCCGGACTCCAGGAGCGCCAGCCAGGCCGCGGCGGCGAGCAGCGCGTAGACGAGGCCCCGGCGCACCCTCAGGCCGCGCGCCACGAGCACCGCGCAGAGGAGGGCCAGGGCTACGAACAGCGGTGCCCACGCGATACGGGTGCTGTACGCGACGGCGATCGCGCCCAGCGCGAGGAAATCGTCGACGACGGCGATGACCAGGATGAACACCCTCAGCCCTTGCGGCATGCGACGGCCCAGGACCGCGAGCACACCCAGCGCGAAGGCGGTGTCGGTGGACATCGCCGTCCCCCACCCGTGAGCGGAGGGCTGCCCCGCGTTGAAGGCAAGGAACACGCAGACCGGGACCGCCATCCCGCACACGCCCGCTGCAAGGGGCAGCGCCAGCCGCCTGAGCTCCCGCAGCTCCCCCAGGTCGAACTCGCGCCGGGCCTCCAGGCCGAGCACGAAGAAGAAGAGCGTCATCAGCCCGCTGTTCACCCATTCGCGGAGTGGCAGCGACACGGTGTAGGAGCCGAATTGGAAGAGCAGGTGTCGGTGCCAGAACGAGTCGTAGCCCGAGGGGTCGACGTTGGCCCAGATCAGAGCGGTGGCGGCGGCCACCAGCAGGAAGGCGGAGCTGCCCGTCTCCGTACGGAGGAACGCCCGCAGGGGGGAGCGCGCGTCCCACCTCGACTCGGTCTGCCCGGAAAGCTCGACGGGCTGCGGCGTAGGCATGGCGTTCCTTACTGGCTTCTGGGCTCGGGGGCCGGCCGGCCTGTCACGGCGGGCAGCCCGTGGGGGAAGCGCGGAGGGGGAGGGCCCATGTCGTATGTCTCATGCTGCTACTACCGCTGGCACACGCAACGGGACGCCCCCACAGCACCCGTTCCGACCGGCGGTCCGTGCGCGCGCCGGCACTGTCAGTGGCCCAGGCAAGGTCCGAGTTCCCCTGCCGGCCTGCTCGCGGACCGGGCAGAGCGTGAACGCTCACGCACCGGCGTGGCGGCGATGTCTTCCGGTCCGGTGGTCGTCGGCAGTGACGGCGGTGAGGGAGCCGGTCAGCCTCCGGCCGCTCGTGCACGGTGGGGGAGGAGGCGGCTGGGACCGCTCACCCGCGAGGCCGTGGCCACCGCCACGGCGACGTCCGCGGCGGGTGCCGCCCGCTACGGGGCTGACGGTCCGGTCCTGAGCGTCCGCCACAGGACGCGGTAGAAGTCGGCGTAGCTGCGCTCCACATGTACGGCGAAGGCCTTCGTCTCCGTGTGCCGCTCGCCGAGGCGGTTGATCGGCACCGTCATCGCGGCGTGGTGCTCCACGTGCAGGTTGTTGCCGTTGGTGAACCAGGTGCTCAGCCAACTCCCCCGGATCGAACGAGTGTTGTGGAGGACATCGGTGGTGTCCGGGTCGCACAGCAGGTGTTCCGGCAGCTCCACGAGGAAGTGCAGGGGGACGGCGAGCAGCAGGGGGAGCACCCACAGTCGCAGTACGTACTCGCCGTGGCCGAAGGCCGTCAGGACGACCGCGACCGCCGCGACGGCGCCCAGCAGAAGGTGCTCGGTGACGATCCGCCGCCGCATGGCCGGCGCGACGTGCCCGTACGCGTACGTCCAGCGCCCCGTGGCCGCGCGTACGACTTCGGCGGCGACGGTGCCCAGGCGGGGGTAGTCGAGCAGGCCCCGCAGCAGCGCCGGAACGGTCAGCGGCCCCCGGGTGTCGAAGCCGAAGAACTCCGTGTCCTGCGGGGTGCCCAAGTAGCGGTGGTGCTGCAGGTGGCGCACCCGGTAGTGGCTGTAGACCACCAGGAGCGGCAGTCCGAGGGGGACGCCGATCAGCCGGTGGGGGAGGGCGCGCCGGAAGGCGGAGTGGTGCAGGCACTGGTGCTGAAGTTCCACGGCGTGGGTGAACATGGCGGCCAGCAGGATGATCCCGGCGCCCGCCGCCCACAGGTTGTGCTGGAGGGCCAGTACCGCGCCGGCGCAGGTGAGGACGGCCAGAACGGCGAGTTTGCCGAGGAAGACCCGTTCGTCGGCGGCTGTCACCCTGGCCCGCTGGAAGAGGAGGGTCGGTCGGTCGGGCCGAGCGTTGCCGCGATCGGGGAGGAACTGCTCAACGGCCACTGAGCACCACCACGTGGGTACCGTGCGCCAGGCCCTCGGACCGGGCGCTGCGCAGCAGCCCCGCCAGAGCGACGGAGCCGGCGGCGGTGGGGGTCGCGCCGTGTTCGGCCAGCGCGTCACGGGCGTCGCACAACTCCCGGTCCTCGGCGCCCAGGACGACGCCCCCGGTGGCCGCGATCGCCTCCATGGCCTCGGCGCCCTGCAAGGCGTGCCAGTTGACCAGCGGCTGGTTGTGGTCAGTGGTGGTGACGGACTGCGGCGGCAGTGTCCGGTACGGTCCCGGCCAGCAGGTCACCACAGGGTTGTTGCCGGTCGAGCCGACACCGTTGATCACCGTGTTCCAGCCGACCGCTTGAAGTCGGCGCCGCACGGCGATGGCGGTGGTGCCGTTGCCGACGGGCAGCCAGATCACCGCGGGGGGTTCGGGCAGCGCGGCCCGCAGCGCGGACACGAGCACGCCGTGCCCCCCCAGTACGGCCTCGACGTAGGGACCGTCCACGTTGCCGTCGACGCAGTCGCCGGTGGCGGCGAGCCGGCGGGACTCGTCCACGGCGTCCTCGTACGACCCGTCCACGAGGTGGACGCGGGCGCCGGCGGCCCGCATGGCCTCGCCGCCGTCGCTCCAGCCGGTGGGGAGGACCACCGTGCAGTCCACACCGGCGGCGTGACAGGCCGTGGCCATGGCCCGCCCGTAGTTGCCGCAGGTGGCGATGGCGATGTGCCGGTGGCCGTCGGCCAGGACCTGGGCGACGACCGCGCGGGCGGCCGGCTCCTTGTGGCTTCCCGAGGCGTAGCGCGTCTCGTCCTTGACCAGGACCCGGGCGCCGGGCACCAGTGCGGAGACGTCGATGAGGGGTGTGCCGAAGGCGTCGGAGGGGGCTACGGCGGACGGCGGTGCGGGGGAGGGCATGACGGGTTCCTTCGGAGGTGGTGGAGTGGCGGGGAGTGCTGCCGGTGCGCTCACGGGGCGCCGGCGTCAGGGGGCCGGCGGGTTCAGGCGGTCACGAGCTGGGCGTCCGCGTGGCCCTGGAGGTCGTCGAGATCGCCGATCTCCGCCGGGGGCAGCGCGTCGGGCAGGTCGTCCTCGAGCAGGCGCAGACGGGGCCGGGTCCAGCCGCGCGCCGCCCAGCCCAGCTGCAGCAGTCCGCTGACGACGACGAGCAGCGCCAGTCCCCGTCCCGGACCGGTGCCGAGCAGCACGCCGACCGTGTCCGCGAGGGCGCCGCCGGGCTCCAGGAGCGGCTGTACGTAGTGCTCGGCCAGCGGGCCGACGACCAGGTAGCCGATCGGCATGGTCAGCATCATCAGCGTCATGAAGATGGCGAGCACCCGGCCCTGGAGTTCGAGGCCCACCTTGGTCTGGACGAGGGCGATCCAGTGACCGTCGGCCAGGGACTCCCCGAAGGCCAGGAGGAACATCCCGGTCACGATCAGGACCGGGCTCGCGATGCCGACCAGCACCATCGCGAGGCTGGCCACCGCCATGGAGACGATCATGCCGTGCGTCCGGCGGCTGGTGCCGCCCCACAGGCCCATCACCAGGCTGCCGCAGAGGCCGCCGACACCGGCCGCGCCGAGCGCCGTCCCCAGCATCACCGGGGACTGCTCGATGAGCAGCATCGGCGTGATGACCGCGAAGCCCAGGGTGTACAGGGCATGGTCGATGACGAAGAAGCGCAGCGCCGTGCGCAGGCCGGGCCGGCGGGCGATGTAGCGCCAGCCGCCGGTGACCTCCCTGCCGAACGACTCGTCACGACGGCGGAAGAGGGAGTCGGGGAAGCGGACCACCAGCAGCGTCACGACACCCGCCGCGAAGCTGCCCACGTCGATCATGATCACACCGGAGACACCGATCACCCCGATCAGCCCTGCGGCGATCATGGGCGCGAACACGGTGCCCACTCCCACGCCGAGCTGGCTGACGCCGCCCGCGTGCCCGAGGTACCGCTTGGGCACGAGCTGGGCCACCGCGGCCAGGTAGGCGGGCCGCTGGAAGGCGCCCGCGACGGAGGTGACGGACACGGCCAGGTAGACCTGCCACATCTGCATGCCCCGGCCGAGGACCAGCAGGGCGAGCACGCCCATCGCCAGCCCCGCCACCGCGTCGCTGGTCAGCATGATCACGCGGCGGTTCCAGCGGTCCGCCACCGCGCCCGCCAGCGGCCCGGCGGCGATGCCGGGGAGCATGCCCACCGCGTTGACGAGGGCGAAGTCGGTCATGGAGCCGGTGCGCTGGTAGACCCAGATGCTCAGCACGAGCGTGCTGAGACTGCTGCCGATCATCGACAGGAACTGTCCCAGCGCCACGACGGCGAACCGGGAAAGGCTCGGCTGGGCGCCCTTCGGGCCGGCCGTCGCCGGCCGGCGCGGCGGAACCGGGCGGCGGTCCTCGTCCGTGGCCTCCGCCGCCGTGGGCCGGGACTCGTCCCCGGGGCCCGGCGTCCTGCGCCATCGTTCGGCGTGCTCGACGAGTGTCCGGGCCAGCGGTTCGCCGTGCGTCTTGACGAAGAAGTGGCCCGCCTTCGGCAGTACCGCCAGGGAGACGTCGTCCGAGAAGTGCTCCCACTCGCGGTGGCGCTCCTCGTACAGCTCGGTGACCCGGTCGCGGGAGCCCACCACGCTGAGGATCGGGGCGCGCAGCCGTGGTGCCGCGGCGTCCCGGTATGCCCTGGTGTAGTACTCCTCCGCGTCCCGCGCGTCGTGCCGCACGTTGCGCAGGGCGAACTGCTGCTGTTCGGGGTCGTCCAGTTCGGTGAAGCCGCCTCGCGCCCGCAGGAACGACAGGTACTCCCGGTCGGAGGTGAGCCAGTCGGTGGGGACCAGCCGGTGCAGCCAGTCGAAGAACCGCCCGGGAAGCCGGGCCGTCGGGAAACTGGCGCCCAGCCCGACGCCCACCAGGTCCACGCCCGCGGCCTCCGCCTGACGGGCGATCTCCAGCGTCACGGCCGTGCCGAGGCAGTGCCCGTAGAGCAGGACGGGCCCCTTCACCGCGGCGAGTTCCGTCACCACTCGGGACGCCACTTCGGTCCCCGGCAGCAGTGCGTCGTCCGGCCTGCTCAGGTCGTGGCCCGGCAGTTCGACCGCGTACAGTCCCCAGTGCGCGGGCAGTCGCTCGGCCAGCGGCTGGTACGCGACGGCGCTGCCGCCGGAGAAGGGCACCGCGACCACCGTCACGCCGCCCGCGACCGGGTCCGTCTCCTGTCCGGTGAGCCGGTGCAGCAACGGCACCGGCTCCGCCCGCTGTCCCTCGCCGCGCTCCGCGAGCAGCGCGGCCAGCGCGCGCACCGTCGGCGTGCGGTACAGCTCCACCAGCGCCAGGCCCGGGTCGATCCGCCGGACGACCCTCAGCGCCGCGAAGGAGTCGCCGCCCAAGGCGAAGAAGCTGTCGTCGATCCCGATGGCCGACTCCTCCACGCCCAGCGTGCTCGCCCAGACGCCGGCGATGCGCCGCTCGGCGGCGTCGCGGGGCGCGGTGCGCGCCGGGGTGTCGGAGGCGTCGGGCGGGGCCGGCAGGGCTCGCCGGTCGATCTTGCCGTTCGGGGTCAGCGGCAGCCGCGGCAGGAACACCACCCGCGCGGGCACCATGTGTACGGGCAGCCCGGTCGCCAGCGCCTCGCGGACGGCCGCCTCGGTGAGCGCGGCCCCCGGTGCGGGTACGAGGTAGCCGACGAGCTGTGCGGTTCCGGAGGGCAGGACGCGCACCGCGGCCGCGGACTCCGCCGCCCCGGGCAGCGCGCCGAGCGCGGCCTCCACCTCGCCCAGTTCCACCCGGTAGCCGTTCACCTTGACCTGGTCGTCCAGGCGGCCCAGGAAGTCGACGGTGCCGTCGCGGCGGTAGCGCGCGCTGTCCCCGGTGCGGTACATGCGCGCCGTGCCGCCGGCGGCATCCGGAGCGTACGGATCGGGGACGAACCTCTCCCCGGTCAGCTCCGGCCGCTCGTGGTAGCCCAGGGAGACCCCGGCGCCGCCCAGATGGAGTTCGCCCACCACTCCGGGCGGCACCGGTTCCCCGTGAGCGTCCAGCACGTACACCCGGTTGTCGGGGAAGGGGCGGCCGATGGGCAGCGGCGCCTCGGCCGGCAGTTCCGTGACATCGCCGTCGAAGTAGACGTTGTCGACGGTGACCTCGGTGACGCCGTAGGCGTTGACGACCCGGTTCCCGGGGCCGACGAGACGTTGCGCGCGCTGGTACTCGCGCACCTGCCACTTCTCGCCGCCGCCGATCAGCAGCCGCACGAAGTCCAGCCGCTGACCGCTCTGTTCGACATGGGACAGCAGGGCCCGCAGCACGGCCGGAACCAGTTCGGTGCACCGCACCCGCTCGTCGCGCATGAGGGCGTACAACTCGGCGGGGTCCAGCAGCGTCTCGCGCGGGACAACGACGAGCCGGCCGCCGGTGCAGTGCGCCCGCAGCGTCTCGCCCACGAACATGTCGAACGAGAAGCTGGCGGCCTGCTGGTACGTCCAGTCCGGGTCGAGGTCGTAGGCGCGCTGCCACATGGCCGCCGCGTGCACCAGGTTCCGGTGGGTCACCACCACGCCCTTCGGGCGCCCGGTGGAGCCGGAGGTGTAGATGACGTAGGCCGGGTCGTCCGGCGTCCCGACGGGCACGGGGTCGGTGTCCGTCGCGGCGTCCAGCAGCGCGGCGTCGCGGTCGAGCGCGAGGACGGCCGTGTCCCCCGGCGCGTCGGGGGCGCCCGGGAGGTCCAGCCGGGTGACCAGTGCCACCGGGCGGCTGTCCTCGATCATGTACCGCAGCCGCTCGCGCGGGTACGCCGGGTCCAGGGGCACGTAGGCGCCCCCCGCCTTCAGCACGCCCCACATCGCCGCGAACAGGTCGATCCCGCGGTCCAGGCAGATCGCCACCCGCTCGCCGGGGAGCACGCCCCGCTCGCGCAGCAGGTGGGCGATGCGGTTGGCAGCGCGGTTGAGCCAGTCGTAGCTGACGGTGCGCGGGCCCGACGTCAGGGCGGGCGCGTCAGGCCGCTGTGCGGCGCAGCGCTCGAACAGCTCGTGCAGGCTCCCCGCCGCGGGGGTCGCGGTGGCGGTGTCGTTCCAGGTGTGGAGGATCTGGTGGCGCTCCGCCTCGGTCAGCAGCGGGAGCCGGTCCACCTCCGTGCCGGGGTCCGCCGCACCGGCGCTCAGCAGGGTCAGCAGATGGTCCACCAGGGCCTCGACCCGCTCCGCGTCGAAGATCTCGGCCGCGTAGTCGACGGTCAGGACGGGGCCGTCAGCGGGAAAGTCCAGGCTGATGGCGAGGTCCGCCATGGTCGCGGCGGGCGCCTCGTCCCCCGCGTACACCACCAGCGGGTCGCGCGGCGCCGCCGTGTTCTGGACGGTGACGCTCACCCGGCTGAGCGGGTCGAGCCGGCCGCCGCCGGACCCTCGTACCGATGCCGCGATGTCCGGCAGCGGCAGACCCTGGTGCTCCAGGTCGCGCAGGACCGCGTCCCGCACCCGGCCCAGCAGTCCGGCGAACGTCGGCGTGCCCGTGAGGTCGCCGCGCAGCGGAAGGATGTTGAGGACGGCGCCGACGGTGCGGTCCAGCGCGGGGTCCTCACGTCCCGCCACCGGGGCCAGCACCGTCACGTCGCCGCGTCCGGTGTACCTGCCGAGCACCGCCTGCACACCCGCCAGGACGACCATGAAGAGGCTGACCCGGTGCTCCCTGGCGCACGCGTTCAGCCGCGCGAGCGATGCCGGGGCGACAGGGCGGGTGACCCGTCCCGCCCGATGGGTCGCGACGGCGGCGCGAGGCCGGTCGGCGGGCAGGTCCAGGTCCAGGTCGGCACCCTGGAAGCGGTCGCGCCAGTACGCGGCGAGCGCGGCGTCGCCGGAGGCGGCCGACCGCTGCCGGGCTACCTCCGGAAGAAGATCCGGCGCGGCGCGCCGCGGTTCGCGGCCCGCACTCAGATCGCCGTAGATCTCCGCGAGTTCGTCGCCGAGGACTCCCACCGACCACCCGTCGAAGACCACGTGGTGGACCGTCAGGAAGAGTTCGTCTGCCTCGGGGGTGCGTATCAGCGTCGCACGCGCCACCTCGCCGCGTTCGAGGTCGGTACGCTCCGACGTGATCCGGCGTCGCTCCTCGGCCGCCCGCCCCCGCGCCACGTCCGGTGTCAGCTCTCGCAGGTCGATCTCGCCGAACGGGACCGGGGCGGACCGGTCGGTGGTCATCACCGGCTCGTCGCCGACGAGGGGGAAACGCGACACCAGGGCCGGGTGGCGTGCCGCCAGTTCGGCAAGGCACCGGCGCAGCAGCTCGGGGCGGACGGGGGCCGCCCAGCGGTAGCGGATGCCGAGGGTGTGCACCGGCAGTTCGGGGCTCACCTGCTCGGCCATCCAGAAGTCCCGCTGCAGCGCGGTGAGGGGGAGCGCTGTCGGCTCCTCGGCCGGGTGGTCCTCGCCGGGGCCGAGTGCGGGTGCGGGGTCAGCCGTGGGCGCGGGGCCGGGCGCGGTGCCGGCGCCGCGGACGACGTCGGCGACCTGGGCGAGTGTCGGCGCCGCGTAGAGCGCGCTGAGGGTGAGGTCGGCGCCGTGCGAGTGCCGCAACCGGCCGATCATGCGGATGGCGGAGAGGGAGTCCCCGCCGAGGGAGAAGAAGTCGTCCGTCGGCCGGATGTCCCCGGCACCCAGCAGTTCGCGCCACACCGCGGCCACCAGGGCTTGCGGTGAGGAGTCGCCGGCGTCGTCCGCCGTGTATGGGGCCGGGCGGCGGGCGGCGACCAGGGCGGCGCGGTCCACCTTGCCCTGCGCGGTCAGCGGGAACACGGCGTGCGCGGTGAAGACGGCCGGCACGAGGTAGTGCGGCACCCGGGCGGACAGCTCACGCCGCACGGCATCGGTGCCCGGAGCCTCGTCGGTGAGCACGAGATGGGCGGCGAGCCGCGGCGCACCCGCACCCGAATCCACCAGGACGATCGCGTCGGCGACACCGCGCACAGCTCTCAGCGCGCTCTCCACCTCGCCGGGTTCCACCCGAAAGCCCCGTATCTTCACCTGCTGGTCGAGCCGGCCGAGGTACTCCAGGCTGCCGTCCGGCAGCTGCCGCACCCGGTCGCCGGACAGGTACTCCCGCCCTCCGTCCGGACCCTCGCGGAACCGGTCGTCGGTCAGGTCCGGCCTGCCGAGGTAGCCGGTGGCCACTCCCGCGCCGCCGATGCGCAGCTCGCCCGGCTCACCGGGCGCCGCCGCCGTGCCGTCTTCGTCCGTGACCCGTACGGCGACCCCCCGCAGCGCGGTTCCGATCGGGACGGGCCCGTCACCGGCCCATGCCGTCAGATCGGCAGCGGTCGCCACGACCGATGTCTCCGTGGGGCCGTAGGTGTTGAGGAGCCGCACCCGCGTGCCGACCCGCTCCCGCCAGCGGGCGACCGCCTCGGCGTTGACCGCCTCACCGCCGATGATCACCATCCGCACCGTCGCCGGGAAGGTCGCCTCACCGCGGTCGAGTGCGCCGACGAGTTCATGCCAGTACGCGGTGGGCAGGTCGAGGACGGTGATGCCCAGTCCGGCACACCGGTCCAGGAAGACATCGGGCCGGCTGATCATGTCGTCGTCCCGGACGACGACCGCGGCGCCGACGGTGAGCGGAGGGAAGATCTCCTCCACGCTGGCGTCGAAGCTGAGCGACGCGAACTGCAGCACCCGGTCCGCGCGAGACAGACCGTAGCGCTCGCGGGCGGCCCGGCAGAAGTGCGCGAGGGCGCGGTGCGGCACGACCACGCCCTTGGGCCGTCCCGTGCTGCCCGAGGTGAAGATGACATACGCGGGGTTCTCCGGCGCGACGACGACGCCCGGCGCGGGATCGGCGCCTCGGCCCGCGTCCACGGTGAGCACCGCCGTCCCCGGGGGCAGCGACGGCACGGCCTCGGCCGCGCCGTCCGCCTTGACCAGTACCACTCGGGGTTCGGCCTGCTCGACCATCACCGCCAGGCGCGCCGCCGGATAGCTGGGATCGAGCGGCAGGTAACCGGCTCCCATCCGCAGCACCGCCAGCATCGCCGTGACGGCGTCCCGGCCCCGGGGCAGGCACAACCCCACGAGATCCCCGGTCGTGACCCCGCTCGTGTGCAGCGCCCCGGCCAGTGCGGTGACCTCGGCCATGAGGCCGGCGTAGGAGAGCGCGCCCCTGGCGTCGATCACGGCCGGCGCGTCGGGGGTGCGGCGCGCCTGCTCCTCGATCGCGGCGAACAGGTCCGACGCGGGGGCGCCGGCGCCGTTCGAGTCGATGACACCGGCGCCCTCCCCACCGCCCGACACGGTCGAGTCCCCAGCTGTTCTGACACGCACGCGCTCTCCCTGGAAACGGTCCCTGCACTGGCGGCGACTCGCAGCGAAGCGCCTAGGCGAATGTGCGAGACGTGCACGACCAAGGCGCGTACTTCAGCCAGCAGTTCACGAACGAGCAGGTGAACACGGTTCGTTGATGGTGCAGATCTGGCCAAGTCACCACCGGACGGCTGCCCTTGAGGGTTCTCGAGTGCGTCGGTGCGCCCGGCGCACAGCCCGTGTCCCGAGTGGCAGACGGATCAGGTCGCGCACCGCCATGGTCCGGCCGGCCTTGTGCGTCCAGTGCGGCCTTCGGAGCGGCGCCCCCGCCTTCGGTGACTCGCCGTGAGGCCGTGGACCGGCCTGGCTGGGGTCACACGTACCTGGTGATCTTGGTGGATCGGTGTTGAGGTCAGCCCGTAAGGCGACGGGGTCACCCCCGTGGGCCGCGCGGCGCTCATGAGGGCTTGGCCGACGCGCGCCCTCCCGCCCCGTGACCCGACCGCGCGCCGCAA
>NZ_JBHXLV010000009.1:0-65930 GCF_042721685.1 Streptomyces sp. NPDC058459
GCATCTGACGAACAATCTGAATCACGGGGCTGTGTCGTGGCCACAGCCAGAGCCTCCCATCACCCCATGATCCAGATCTAGCCCTGTAGTACTAGCCCTTGCCCACGCAGTGATCGGAGTCCCAGCCGACTGATACGGGCCCCGAGAACGTCAACTCCTGCCGCTGCCGCTGTCAGTACGGCTCGCCCCGACTCGATGACTTCCAGAGCGGCGTGGCGCTCACCGGCTTCCAAACACCAGCGAGCCAGTACGTCCGTCTCGGCGGCGACGAGTCGGGCCTGCTCAACGGGTCCGGAGCCGGGATGTCCCATCACCACCTCAACGACGCGGTGGTGCATCTCGTCGCGGATCGCCTCAACGTTGTTCCGAAGTTCGGCTGTCGTCCGCGGTCGACGAGGACGCCCGTGTGACGCGGCCCGCTCGTCGAGTACAGCGCGGGCACGGCGCCACACCTCGGTCTCGGTGCTTTGGCCGTAGTCCCTTTGGCCACGTCGCTCGGCACGAGCCATGCGTTCCGTGGCCAGCGCCTTGGCTCGCTCCAAGTAGCTGGCGGCCCGCGTCTTGACTCTCTCGTGGAAGCGAGGGTCGACCAGTACGTCGATGAGAGCCATCGCGGCCGTATCGAGGGCATGGACGCCATGAGGGTCGTCCTCGTCGTGGGCAGTTGCCGGAAACGTCCGTAGGTCGTGCGCCGTCAGTAGGGCACGTCCGTACTCGACGGTCTGCAGCGCCAGCGTTTCGGAGGGCTGATCGGACCACAGTAAGCAGTGCTTGAGCAGATCGGCGGCGACCGTTGCGTCGGCCGGTGCGCGCAGCACGTCGGCACGGGCGAGCAGGCACTGGGCGAGTTCGAAGGCCGCCGGAAGGTGCGCCCCGTCCGGTCCCAAGGCGGCGCGCACCGCTGCGACGGCGGTCAGGACCGCGTCGTCCAGAGCGCGCAGGTCGCTCGCGCGCAGGTACTCGGCGTAGTGTGCGGCGGCTAGCGCCGCGAAAGACCGAGCACGGCCGAGGAAAGCGCGAGCTGTGCGCAAGTCGTATGCGGCGTTGCTTATTTCAAATCGCCACAGCAACGCCTCACCGAGCGTGCCGAGCCAGGCCATACGGGTCGGGCTCAACTCCGGTAGGGCGGGGGATTCCAGGGCGTGGGTGAGGACAGTGATCAGCCGTTCCAGACGGGTGAGGCTGCCCTGACGCTCGAAGCTGAGCCGAAGGGTCGTGACGAACGCCCCCGTCCACTCCGCCCATTCGGCCGGGTCGAGTTCACCGGAACCGGCCAGGGAGAGGGCATCATCGAGGGCGGCCGCCGCTCTGTCTAGGAAGTCCGGCTCGACCGAGCGTTCGTACATGGCGAGGCAGCTGTAACCGAGACTCGCGTACACCCCCGGTGGGATGGAATCGCCTTGGATGTCGTGCACATCGCGCGATGCCCGTGCGTGCGCGAGGCTGAGATGGGTCTCGTAAGCCCTGTCCAGGTAGGAACTCTCATCTGAGAGCGCGTAGTGATATCGCTGCAGAGCCCCGATCGCACACAACCAGCTTGTCCACACGCCTTGTTCGACGCGTAGTGACGTTGGGTTAGTGGTCTCCCATAGAGAATCGGCTGCGGCTTTGAGATCGCCGACGTCACCTTCAGCTTGGTACCGCATCCGCAGCGCGGCCCCGAGCACGCCCGTCCACACCAGGGACGCGTCGCGCTCACCGGCTCCTTGAGCGAGCCGGATGGCCGCCTGCGCGTTGTCGACCGCCCGGTCGAGGTCCGAAGATCGCCCAATAGCCTCGTAGCGCAGCAGCAGGGACTGAGCCAGATCGCCGAGGGTGAAGGTCCATGCCCAAGGAAGCGGCTCATCGGTGCTGGAATCGATGGCCGTCTGTAGCCTGTCGACTGCCTGGTCCAGTGCTCCGGTGTCGCGGGTGCTGACTGACCGGAGGAGTCGGGTACGGTCGAGGGCGGAGAGCTGGATGTGCTCGGCGGTAGGGGCGTCGTCGACCTCATCTGAGGACGCGTTCAGCGCGTCGCGGATCTGGCAAGTGAGGACTAGCAGAGAGAAACTAGGAATCTCGCTCTCGTAGCCACGGGCGGCTGCCAGGGCAGGCCGAGGAGCTCGATAGGCCGTTCGGTCCCCGCCAGTGTGCACGCGAAGCAGGTCACGCAGCTCGTCCAACCGGTCCCCATCGTGTTCGACTCGTCCCTGAAGTTCGGTGCTTCGGGGCACGGCATATGGGGCGGGCACGTCGGGGAGACGATCGAGCCGCCTCCGTAGGGCCGGAAGGTCCGAGCCGAGGGCACTAGCCGCACCGAGCGCCGCGACGGCGTCGAGGAGCGTGCCCTCACGCCCCGCGCTCTCGTATGCGTCTAAGGCCCGCTCCCCGATGAGCCCTGCACGTCTCTCGAGCGGCAGCTCCCGCTCGTTCCCCCGGAGCCAACGGGCAGTCAACTGCTCAACGACAGCGACGAAATGCTGATGCTCTACCCGTGCCACTGCTGCCCCTCCCCGTACTGCTCCGGCAACAAGGGCACATTACTCGCGCCGGGGCGTCAGCGATGAGAATCGTCGGGAGACCGGGGCCACCGGCGCGGGCAGACTTGAACTGCCGACACCCGCTTTTCCCTGTGGAGGGTTATGACCTGCGGGGACGCCGGGGCCGTGGTCGTTGGCCTGGGCCGGGGAACCACTCGTGGCGTCAACTGTCTGTGATGCCTTGCTGGCTCTTCCTCTCTACTGCCGAAGAATGCTCATGATCTCGCTTGCCTTAGCGATCGCGGCCCTTGGGCCGTAAACCGCCATCGCCGTCAGCACTGCGGCACTGCCAGCGAGAACGAGATCGACACCTGCCGGAAGCCCCATCAGTACGCTGAGACAGAACGCTCCGGCTGCGGCAACGACGACTGCCGCCAGCCGAAGCCCTTCTCTGCTTGATACGGGAACCGCGCCGCGCAGGCTCTGCTCGGGCAGGAGCGTGCTCACCCTTCCAGCCGCGAACGCGTTTCCGATCTTTGCCAGGAGTGCGGCCAGGGTTCGAATCCCGGCGTCGCCTTTCGCATCCACTTGTGTCTCGGCCTGTTGGAGCTTGGCGACCACAAGTGCCGCGTGATGCTTGGCGTTGAGTTGCCGTGGAGACCCGCGACCGACACTGCTGGCGATTCTGTGAACGCGTAGCAGAGAGCGTCGGACGGTGGAGCATGTGTCGTCTAGGTGGCGGAGCGCTTGGTGCCTGTCACTCGTTCCGGCACTGGCCACAGCATCGCATGCCTCGATTGCGGCCATGATCGCCAGCAGCAGCCGGTAACCCGCGATGGCCTTGCTACGTTGGGCTGCCCACGTCAGGAGGGGCAGTGTCACAGCGGCCAACATGAGAGCTGATGGAGTTAGGCTCGGCTGCAACTGCTGCGTCTCGATCGTTTTGATCACGGCAATCAATAAGTCACCGGTACCGAGTCCGACCACGAAGGTGAGCAGCGAGTATCGGAGCTTCACGGACCCAGCTGTCTTCTGGCCGGCCTCACGGAACGACTGAATCGGCAGACCTGCCAGACCAAGCCGTTGCAGTGCCTCAGTTGTCGGTGTGATGTCTTTCTCGGAAGTTCTTGCATTCCAAGCCAACCACCACACCTGAAGTGGTGGAATTCGGCGCGCGATCCAGGCGAGGGAGCGGTAGGTCACGACCACGAGGGCGGTAAGTATCACGCCACCGATCACCGACCGTTGAACCGCGGCTACACGCTCCAAGTCAATGTTCATGGAGCGATCCTGGCGTAACGCACTGACACTCACGGGCGATCCGTCCTACGTGGTGACCTTCGCTGAAGGCCAGCCATAGCCGTGGGCATCGACACCATGCGCGAACGTTCGACTTCGGAGGTTTCTCGGGGAACCTCACCGGAACGCGTTCGCATGTCCGGCGCCTGCTAGTCAGTCGCCGTCGGTACCTGCTCAACCGGCCTCGGTATCGCACCTGGCACATCCATCGCCGAACTCAGCCCTGCTCCCGGCGACGTCTACGCCGGCTACGAAGAACTCGACGCCGAGTCAAGGACGAAGGACCCGCGCCTGGATGCTTACCGCTGTCGAGGGCCGTGTTCTCCGCCGCGCCCTGCGTCCTCGGCATCCACCTCCTCCGCACCGCCTACGACACCGAAGGACGAGCCGACGCGGGCTACGAGGAGATGGCGCCGCCCAATCCAGGGGACAGCCGTTACCGAGGCACGGTCACCGCCGTAAGTTTGCCGTCCCCAAGGTGGAGCCAGCCCCGGCCAGGAGCGAGAGGGCGACCGACAACGGAGTCTCCCGTCTTGATGCCGATCAAATCACCAGCGTGCCGCTCCTGAGGAGACAGCAGGAGTCCGCGGTGGGCTCTCTTCGCTTTGCCTAACCAGGGGTAGCTCGGCCCGAGCTTGTCTTCATCGCCGGCCAAGACCAGCGCTAAACCATCTTCGAAGCCATGCTCTAGCAAGTTCCGCAGTACACGCCGGGCATCGCACTCGCCCAAGACCTCCGCGTCGTCCATCACGACAACGACCGGCTCCTCAGCGGACGCCACTGACAGGGCCTCCTCAAGTTCGTCGTGCCCGATGTCGCCTTGATCGAAGCAAGCAACCACGCCGTCCCGATCGGCCAACTTCCGTAGAGGCGACGGCCTGGGCGTGGCCAAGGCGAGCTGGGCGCCAGATGCGAGGAGGGAGCGTGCGATGTTCACCAGCGCCGTGGAGCGACCTGACTTTGCGGGCCCGGCCACAACGAACGCGGGAGCAGTACCGGAGGCCAGATCAGGGCCATATGCGGCCAGGTTGTCGCCCCCGACACCCGCAAGTGCCCACAACCTCGGTGCCGCCGGATCGCGCATGGTCCACGCTTCATCGAAGCTGATGCTGGACGGCAATGAGGCAGTGCGTTGCTGCACCTCCAACGCGTCATGAGCTGCGTCCCACAGACCGAGCAACAGGACGTGATCCTCTTGCGTCAGGCTCGCCATGTGGGAGAACGCGACAAGTGCCTCCCGCTCGGGCAGCTCATCGTGGGTGTACCAGCGGATCCACGCATCCGACGAGATCCCCGTCTGCTCCTCCATATCGGTGAAGGACCACTTGCGCTTCAGCCTGTGTTCGTCAATGCGGCGATGCAGCGTGACCAACTCCATCCGCGCCGGGGAGCGGTCCACCTCGAACTCTCTGCTCTTCACTCCGTAGAACGTCGCGTTCGCCGGCCGTTGCTCCTCTGCGGCGTCAGCCATCCTGACGAAGCCTTCACTACGGCGAACTACACCAAGGAACACTCTCAACGCGTCCTTGTCGTGCCACAGAGCCTGCGCCGCATTGAGGATCAGTCCCTTCAATGACTCATGTGCGTAGTTGAACTGCGCAGAGTCTTGGTTGGCGTTGGCCGGTGTCTCCTTGCCGGCTGGTGGCTCTTCTGCTGCCTGCCCACTTGGGGCTCCGGCGTCCTGCTTCGGCAAGCCCTCGGAAGGCGCAGTCGCGTCGTTCACGTCACCGTCTCCGGCGGATGCTGTGGTATCTGCCGGAGGGTGTACTGATGCTTGGGCGACCGTTTCCCTGACGACCTGCTTCCACAGAGCCTTGAAACGATCAACTGGGGCGTCTACGTCGCTGTGTCGAGCGAATTCGGCCAGGACACGGGCGATCAACTCAAGGCGGCCCCACGGCGGTAAGTCTGGCTTCTGGAAAGTGTCCAACACTGCTTGGTGATTCACGATCCAGTAGTCCTGCACGTCCTTCCCGACACGGTCGCGAATAGCGCGTGCTGACGGGAGTCCCGCGTCCAGCCTCAGATCGTGGAGCTCGTCGTTCAGCTTCTTCAGGTCAGGCTGGTCAGCTAGATCGGGCCTCTTCCACGGCTGAGCGACCACTATCTCTGCCCCCTCCTGGTGCTTCTGCATCGTTTCCAAATCAGGCGCGTTGGCGCCTGTACTCACGGGCGTCAGGATCTGTCATGCGTGTCATGCAACTGCTGTTCTTGGCCGATGCTGTCAGCGATCGTCTTGAGTCGTCAGGGCCGCCCGGGAAGCACCCACGCTGGATGCACAACCCAGTCGGTACCATACGGAAGGTAGATCCTCATGGAACAGATCAGCGTGCGCCTCGTAGTCCTTCTGCTGGTCGGAGCCCTCGTCGTCGCCCTGACGCTGCATGCACCCGAAGTCGGCGCGGCCTTGGTGGGAGCCACTGCAGTGGTGGCACTACTTGCCCAACTCATGGGCCGCGAATGACCCTGCCGGAGCGGAGAAGCTTGCAGCGATGGGCCACCTGATCTCCCATGTGGGTCGATACCTTGCGGACGGCTCCACCGAACCCAGAGCACATCTGCGGCTTCATGGAACCTGTGGTGGTGGGTCTCAGCGTCGGTGGCGGTGTTCCGCAATGTCGGCCTGATTCAGCCAGTAGGCGATGTTGTTGCTGATGGTGGTGATGATGGGATGAGGAGGGTCTACGAGGCGTCGTGTGTCTGTGAGCATCCGAGTGAGAATGCCGACGGCTTCCCCGGGGTGGCCAGCGCGTCCGCGCCACATGGCGAGCTTGTCCAGTACCGACAATGTGGCGACGTGATCAGTGCCAAGGTGGCGTTCGATGTGGGTCAGCAGGGCCTGGTAGGTGTCGCTTGCCGTCTGTGCGTCGCCCGTTTCGCCCTGCCAGCGGCCAAGGCTATCGAGGGTCGTCAAAGTTTGGAGGTGGCCAGGGCCCAAGACGCGTTCCTGGTCGGGGAGGAGCTCTTGCAGTGCGGCGATGGCTGCCTGGGGTGCTCCTGCAAAGCCAAGCATGACGGCGAGGCTGTGGCGGGTGCTGAGAATCTCTGCGCCTTGAGGCACGAGGCGGCGCTGCTGATCACGGAGGACGTCCTCCAGTGCTTGTACAGCTTTCTGGGGCTCTCCTGCCCGGCCCAAGCACAGGGCGTGGCTGTGTCGGGAGCTGAGTGTGTCGGGGTGGAGAGGGCCGAGGACTCGGGTTCTGTCGGCGACGACGGCGGCGAGGTTCTCGGATGCGGTGGCCGGATCGGTTCTTTCCTGCAAACGGGCGAGGTTGTGGCGCGCTGTGAGCAGCTCGGGATGATCTGGGCCCAGGACCTCACCCATGTCGGGGATCAGCGCCTGATATCCGTCGATGGCCTTATCCGTCTCGCCCGCTGCTCCCTGCCAGCGGGCAAGGCTTTGCCTGGTCGTCAGGACGCGCAGGTGCCGGGGCCCGAGCGCTCGTGTTTGGTCGGGTAGCAGCGCTTCGAGCAAGCTGACGGCCTCGGCAGCGTTGCCTGCTTCGCCCAGCCAGCGGGCCAGATTGTGGCGGGCGGTCAGGGTGCCATCGGCATCAGGGCCGAACTCCTCTTCCATGAGGGGGATCAGCCTGCGGTAAGCGGCAGCGGCCTCTACTGCGTCACCCGCGACGCCCTTCCAATAACAAAGGTTGTGGAGAGTAGCGAGTATCGCCCCACGGCTCGCTCCGTTGCGCTGGCGGACAGCGAGAATTTCATTGAGGGCCGTGATGGCGCCGCTAGTGTCGCCGGCCGCACCTCGCTCGATTGCAAGGTTGTGACGAGTCACGAGCGTCTCGGGGGCCTCGTAGCCGAGCAACTGGATCTGGTCCGTCTCAAGACTTTCCAGGGTCTGGATTGCTCCGGCATGATCTCCGGCTTGGCTTTGCCAGCGGGACAGCTCGCTTCGGGCGACAAGGGCGTGCTGGTGGTCGGCTCCGAGGTGCCGGTGGGCGAGGGAGCGGAGCGCGTCGAAATGGTCGCGTGCCCAGGAAATGTCGCCGGATTCACCCGCGCTGGTGCCCAGCCGGAAGAGGACGGTGTACGCGGTGTCGTCCTGCCACAGGGGGTGGCTCTCGCCGTTCTGGTCGTGAGTGGCCAGCGAGCGGGCGCTGGCCCGCAGCCGTAGTGCGTGGTCCTGGTCGCGCTCGGTGTCGGGCCAGATGTCAAGCAGGGCGTGGGCAGCCGCTGGCAGGACGGTGTCCCTACGCTGTGTCCGGACGTCGTGCGATGAGCCAGAAGGTTGCTGCTCGCGCACAGCACGCTGGATGAGCTGGTGCACGCGGACCAACCATGCGTCGTCACAGCCCTCGCCCGGGGTGTGATCGATGAGATGGAGTCGGTCCAGCGTTGCCAAGGTGTGCTCGGCCTCGATCTCGTCGACGGGTCGGTCTGTTCTGCTGCGCTCGGTCAGCCAAGCGCGGGCGGCGCCGCTGGTGAACAGCGGGGCGGGAATGCCGGTTGTTCCGTCGAGGACGGCGGCCAGTTCCAGCATGGGGCGAGCCAGCATGCCGGTGTGCTGGTCGGCCTGGTCGACGGAGATGTCCCATAGCGCTGCGAGTGAGCTTGTCGTAGCACTGCCGCGCACAGCAGGGATCAGTCGTTCAAGGGTGAGCCGGCGGTCCGCGAGCAGGCTTCGGTAACGGGCGATGCTGCATGAGGCGTTGTAGTCGAGGTATGCGCCGGCCCGCGACAGCGCCAGGGGAAGATGACCGAGGTCATCGGCGAGCCCCGCCAGATCCGCGTCGGCCTTGGCGGGCACGGCCCGTTGCAGCGTGTTGCGCAGGTGGGTGAGGGATTCCTCGGCAGTGAAGACGCCAACCGATAGGAACGGATGTCCACTTGCCGTGACGAGGCCTCTTTCGCGGCTGCGCGTGGTGATGATGACCCTCCCACGACCGGCGGTGCGTCGAGGCATCCACAGTCCCTCAAGTGCGCCGGGGGACTGCACGTCGTCGAGGACGATGAGCCAGCTGAGTTCGGTGACACGGAGCCAGTTGAGGAATTGCTCAGCGGCATACGCGGTGTTCTCACCGCTGGGTACCAGCTCAAGATCGCGGGCTGCCTGAGCATAGGCATCGGTCACGGCAGGCGTGTTGTTCGCCGTCACCCACATCAGCATGTCCACTCCACGGCCTGCCTCGTCAGCGGCACGGTGGCAGTAGTCGGCGGCCAGGCTGGTTTTGCCGACGCCTCCGGCTCCTGTGATCACGCGGCCCGTAACAGCTGTGCTGGCTGCGTCCCCGATGTCACTGTCCTCGGGGCCATCCAGGTCGCGTGCCAGGGCATCGCGATGTCCCCGCTCGACGAGCACTTCGGCTGGTTCGGGGACCAGACCTATGCGCAGCTGCTTTGCGCTGCGGGGCTTATCGCCAAGCCGCTTCTGCGTGCGAGTCCCGGACGCCGCAGTGTCGCGGCGGGTTGTGGTTCTGCTTTGCTCGGCCGCTCGGCGTAGATTCTCCCACCGAGCACGGGACTGTGGCCCGGGCCTGGAACCGGCGCGGCTATCGAGGAGTTCGGTCAGGAAGGCGAAAGACGCCCCGGCCCGCGGAACACTCTGAGCGCTGAACCACGCGCTGAGAGTGCTCTTGGTCAGGGCGACGGGAGGAGACTGCCGCTTGCCCAGCTGGATGATCTGACCGAACGTGAGCCCAGATGCTTGCCGATTTGCCCTCAGCTCCTCGGCCAGGCGTGAGGCTGCTGCCGGGACGTCCACCATGCCATTCCCCGTTCGTTCCGAACCTTCTACGAACCCTATTCCTTGCCTGTCTGACCACCACATACCTGTAGTTCGGCGGGAGTTACTGCTCGCCGAACCCCGATCCGAACAGGTCAGGTGACGTGTGATCGATCGCTTGGTTGGTCAAGTCCACGGATGGGATAGACAATGCGCATTCTCTGTCGTAAAGCCCGGTATGTGTGGCGAACGCCAAGGCTGCGGCGGCGGATCGCCACTCTCGTTGTGCGGTGGATTGTCGGTGCCGCGCTGCGGACACTGGCGGGCTTCTTGTGGGGGTGGTGGACCAGCTAGTGACGGACTTCGGGGCCGGGTTGGTCGCCGCCAGAGACGGCGCGGGGTGGGTCTGATCCAGCCGCGGCCCCGGTATCCGCCGAATCGCTGAAAAGAGAACTGGCGATCGACGTGGACAGATCGAGGCTGAACCTCGAATCGGTACGGGCGACGGCAACGTCAGCGCCCGAGACCCACGTCCTTGATCCCGCGTTGGAGTACGGACTGTCGAGGTATCCACGGTCTGGCCGGGAGGGGGCAAAGAAAACACCGTCGGTGCCCCTGCGATCAGAGCACGCTTGCCCAGCCCGGCACGATGGTCACGACGGATCGCCGCGTACAGCTCAGACCTCGAATTCGACGCCATCGGCGGCCCCATCGGCATGGAGCACCCTCCTGCTCCCACCGCAAGCCCCAGGTATTGCTGGAACTCATCAAGACCGTTCCCCGCGAACTCCCGGTGTTGTCCGCGCTCAACGACAACCGTTGCTGGAAATCCTCTACATACTCAGCCGTCCCGACCGGCAGGGCCGACTGAGCGCCTCCGCGGCGCTGGGCTGCCCGCCGTGTATCTCGGACCGTGCACCGCACAATGCGTGGCCGGCCGTACCCCTCTCAACGGATTCGCCGCAGGTTGCTTTAGACAAACGCAAGCGCACGGAAGGTGTTGCGGACGTCGGTCAGGGGCTGGCGGTCGCGGGTGTAGTAGAGCTTGTTGGTCAGGAGTACGGCCCAGCGCCCCTGGTGGGGTGAGATCCACATGCCGGTGCCGGTGAAGCCGTAGTGGACCCAGATGCCCTCATCGGAGTGCGTGCCAGGGGCGGGGTGCCAGAACAGGCCGCGCGCTGGTTCCAGGGTGCCGGTCTGGATGATCAGTGACTGCCTGGTCCAGTCGGGGCCGAATCCGGCTTGCCCGTGGCTGGTTGAGGTGTCCAGCATGTAGCGCAGGAAGACGGCGAGGTCGTCGAGGACGGTGAAGGCGCCGGCGATCCCGCACACTCCGCCCAGGAGGCGGGCGGAGAAGTCGTGGGCGACGCCCTTGAGGTGGGTGTCGGTGTCCTGGTCGAGTTCGGTTGGTGCGCACCCCGTGGTGATCTCGGCGGGCAGGGGTCCGAAGCGGGTGGAGCGCATGCCCAGCGGCTGCCAGGTCCGTTCCGTGGCGAGCTGGTCGAGGCGTCGCCCGGAGAGGTATTCGGCGAGGTATCCGAGGATGAGGGCAGCTCGGTCGGTGTACTCGACGGCCTCGCCGGGCGGGCGGTGCAGGGCCTCGTGAAGGACGCCGTCGCGGATGTCCTGGGGGTCGGTGCCGTAGAGGTTCTTGAGCTGGGCGCGGAGCGGTACGCCAGCGGTGTGGGTGAGTAGTTGACGGGTGGTCACCGCACGGAGCGGGTGGCCGTCGACCTCGGACCAGAAGACACCGAGCGGGGTGTCGAGGTCGAGCTTGCCTTCCTCCCACAGGGCTCCGATGGACGACCACACGGCGAGGATCTTGGTGAGGCTGGCGGCGTCGAAGACGGTGTCGGGCTGCATCGGCACGTTCGGGTCGTTGGGGTCTAGGACCCCGGTGGCGCCGTGGGCGCGGGTGCCGGTGGCGTCACCGACTGCCCATACGGCGCCGGGGTAGACCTTGTCGCGGACGCCTTCGTTCAGGAGGGCTTCGATGCGGTCGGTGCTGTACGTCATGGTCTCCCTGTTCGCCGTGGCCAACCCGCAGGATCAGCGTAGTGACGCGGGCGGGACCAGTGGGGCAATGGCGCGTCGGACGTCGGCTGCGGGGGCTGGTCGGCGTGTGTCTCAGGCGAGCTGGCGGCCAAGGTCGGCCAGGGCCTGGGCGGTAGTGGTGAGGGGGTAGCGGGCGGCATTCGCGTAGCCCGCTTGTCGCAGGGCGGGCAGCAGGCCAGGGGCGGTCCGTAGGCGGTCGAGGCCGCGGGCGAGTGCGGCGGAGTGAATGAAGTCGGTGGCCACGCCGGACGCGGCGACGACTTCGTTGAGGCCGGGCACGGGTTGGTACAGGACAGGCAGACCGCATGCTTGGGCCTCCAGCGCGACCAGGCCCATGGCTTCCAGGGTGGTGGACGGCATGACCAGGACGTCGTGCTCGGCGAAGGCTTTCCACAGCTGTGGACGGCGGAGCCAGCCGAGGTACCGGGCCCGCACTCCGGTCCGTTGGAGCAGCGGGGCCAAGGCGTGGAACTGGGCTCTGGGGGCGGCGATGCTCAGCTCGACTCCTGGAATGGGCGCCAGGCCCGTGATCAGGCGCTCTGCGCCCTTCTCGGCGGTCAGCCTGCCTGCGTAGAGCAGTCGTAGGTGGCTGGTGGAGGTGCGGGCGGGCCGCGCCGGCGGATCGGTGAGCAGATGGTCGGGAATGCCCCACGGAACGCGGACAAGCTTACGGCGGTCGATCTGCGGGGCGAGCTTGAGAAGGTGGTCGGCCATCGCGCCGGTGGGGACCACGATCACGTCGGCGGCCCTCGCCGTCTCGCGCAGGACTTGGAGCTGGTCGTGGTGGGTCTCGGCGAAGATCAGGTCGGTGCCGTGGACCAAGGCGATCCTGGGGTGAGTCGGCAGAGCCCGGAGCAGGGCGGGCGTGGCGCCGAAGGTGAGGTGCTGCAGGTGCAGTACCCCGATCTGGGCTGGATCGATCGCGGTCACCAACTCCCGGCGCAGGGCTGCGACGTAGCAGCTGAAGGCGGCGCCCTCCAGGCACTTTCCGGCGACCGTCAGCAGGTCGAGCCCGGCGGGAAGGTGGGCTTTGGGGCGGGTCGGGGCTAGCATGAAAGCCCGTGCGGGGATGAGGGGCTTGTCGCCGGTGTACAAGTCGAGGAAGAGTTCGACGCTGCCACCGGGGCTTCCGGCCGGGAGGTCGAGGAAGGTGGCGGCCAGCGGCCCCGCGGCCGGGCGGACGAGGGGGCTCACAGCGCTCCTTGGGGGATTTCTTCGTACAGGCGGGAGATGTCGATGCCGTGCGTGGCGGCGTACTTGGCGCGCTGTTGCTGGTAGCTGGCCGGGGTGCCGAGGGCGGTGAGGAAGACGAGCTTGCCGAAGGTCATTCCCGGATAGACGCGGGCGGGCTTGGCAGCGCGGATTTCCAAGGTCCAGCGGATCGCGTGGCCCTGGTGGCCGAGTGGGGCGGAGACGTGGACCCAGATGCCGAGGGCGCCAATGGTGCGGTTGCCGTTGAGGAGCTGTGCGTACGTTTCCGAGCCGGTCCTCTCCAACGTGACGCCGAGGTAGAGCATCCCGGGCTGCAGGACCAATCCGGAGGCGGGGATGACCAGTTCGGTGAACGTGGTGGGGGCGGCGGCGTCCAGGTCGCCGTCGCAGATGCGGATCGTGTCGCCCAGCCGCCAGTCGTAGGCATTGGGGGACAGGCGTGCCGGGTCGTAGGGTGCGATGGTGATCTCGCCTGCGCTGACAGCGGCGCCAATGGCGGAGCCGGTGAGGATCACGAGGCGCCCGCCTGCACGTGCGCCGCATCCCGCCAGTAGCAGGAAGGCTGAGGGCCAGCGGCGCCCTGATACTTGCCTCGGTACAGCTCGACGTCCCCGGTGGAGACGAAGAACATGATCTGCCCGATCTTCATGCCCGCGTACACCCGCAGAGGGCGGATGGGGGACAGCATCAAAGTCCACTGGCCGTGGAAGCCGATGTCACCGATAGGGGCGGTGATCTCGACGAATAACCCCAGCCGTCCGACCGAGGAGCGGCCGAAGAGCAGTGGGATGAAGAGGTCCGAGCCGACCTCCTCGACGGTGTGGCCGAGGTACAGCTCGCCGGGCTGGAGGACGTATCCGTCCGTGTCGATTCGGATCGTGTGCGTGGGGTTGGCGTGGTGGGCGTCGATGACCTTGGTGGCGTACGTCAGCAGGGTGGCGCCCAGGCGGACGTTGTAGCTGTTGGGGTTCGTCTGCTTCGGGTCGAACGGGGTGATGCGAAGGCGTCCGTCGGCAACGGCCGTGTTGATCTCAGGCCCGGTGAGGATCACTGAGAGCCCCCTTGAAGAGCGTCGGCAGAGTCAGCGAACGGGGCCGCCAGGACGCTGCGCACCGCCTGGCCCAGACGCAGTCCGGCTTGATGAGTGCGGCCGCCGAGATAGGTGTCGGCGATGTAGTCGGTGGTCAGCACTATGCGCGCTGTGGGTGGAAGGGGCGTGGGCGCGACTGCCAAGGGGCCGATATGTTCGACGAGATGAGCGAGCAGCTTGGCGTGGTCCTCGGACTGGTCGTCGGGGAAGAAGGCGTGGACGAGCTGGTTGCCGAAGGGCTCGATGGCGAGCAAGTCGCCGAGAGTGAGGACATCGCCGAGCGGTACGGGGCGTAGAGCGGTCTCGTTGAGGATGACCGCGTCCGCTCCGAGGCCGGTGTGCAGGCGGGTGGCGATCTCGTCCAAGAGGAGGCGTCGGTCCAACAGGGTATCGAGATATGGCTCGTTCACGATGCCGAGTCGGCTTCCCAGGGTGCTGCTGAGGAGCGCGATCTTCTCCTGCAGGGTGGCGAGGTCCTCGGGGATTACGGAGGTGTCGGGGAAGGCGCCTACGCGGGCGGCCCAGCCGGCCCCGACCGGCTCGGCGGTGGCGTACCCGACCCCGAGTTCGCGGCCCTTGACGACGAGGGTGTCGCCGACGGGCACGGGGCCGTAGGTGTCGCTGTGGCAGTGCCCGGCGAAGATGACGTCCGCGAGCGGGCAGGCGGCGGCCAGCTTCAGGTCCTCGTCGAAGCCCGAGTGGGACAGCACCATCCAGGCGTCGGCACGGTGATGGTGTTCCAGCATCACCTCGCACAGGGCCTGGGCCGGGTCGGTGACGTGGTGGCCGGTGCGCTGCTCGGCGGGGATCGCGTTGAAGGCTTGCGGGCCGATCACTGCGGTGATGCCGATTTTCCGGCCGCCGATGTGCTCGATGCGCACGCGGTCGAAGAGCGGCTTGCCACTGCTATCGGCTACGTTCGCGCACACGGTCATCTCGTGCAGCTGCGGTTCGAAGTAGTGCGGCCAGCCGTGGTTTCCGGGGGCGAGCAGGTCGTACAGGCTGGTGAGGACCTCGCGCTCGATCTGCCCCTGGCCGAAGCGGTAGAAGCCGGTGCCTTCGAAGAAGTCGCCGCAGTCCACGACCAGGCTCTCGGCCCTGGCCGCGTGGAGGTAGGCGAGCATCGGAGTGGCCTGGGCGAAGGAGGAGTGGACGTCGGTCGTGGCGGTGATTCGCTGGAGCTGCCGGGTCATGGAGTGACCTCGCAGATGTCGGCGCCCAAGGCGTGCAGTTTGGTGGGCAAGTCGGCGTGGCCGCGCCGGAGCTGTTCGAGGCCGCCGAGGGTGGTGACTCCGCTCGCTGTGAGGCCGGCGATGAGCAGGGCCGAGCCCGTGCGGATGTCGGTGGCCTCCACGCCGGCGCCGGTCAGCTGCTGCGGTCCGGTGAGGCGGCATTCGGTGGGCGAATGCTCGTGGATCTCGGCGCCGAGGCGGGCGAGCTGGGGGAGCAGGTTGCCGTGACGGCCGGGGTTGATGGTGTCGGCGAACAGGTGAGTGCCGGGCAGACCGAGGGCGAGGGCCATCAGCGGTGGTTCGAAGTCAGCGTCCAAGCCGTCGGGGGAGAGGGAGGCGATGGCGCGTAGCGATCGCCCGGTCGGTTCGGCGTCGTGGGCCCGGACGGTGAGGGCGTCGCCCTCGGCGTCGGCAGGCACTCCGAGCCAGTTCAAGGCAGAGACCATGGGAGCGACGTCGTCGCCGCGTACCCCACGGATGTTTGCATTCCCGCCGGTCGCCGCGACCGCACAGGCCAGGGTCCCGGCTTCGACCTTGTCGCCGGGCACCGACCAGACGGTGGTCTCCGTCGGGACGGAAGTGGGTGGTGACAGCGTCAGGACGGACTCACTGACCCGGCACTCCCATCCCGCCACCTGCAACGCCTCTACGACGCTGATCACTTCAGGCGAGAGATTGGGGTGGCCAAGGCGCAGGGGCCGGCCGGCTACGACCGCGCGCAGGAGGGCGGCGATGCTCGCCCCGCGAGAACGGAAAGGCAGCACCACGGACACGGTTCCGGTCCCACCAGTGGCTGCTTCCACGAGGTAGCCGCGTCCATCGACCGTTGTGCGGTCACCGAAGCGCTCGTAGACGTTGAAGTGCTGCTCCATCCCGCGTTCCCCGATCCGGCAGCCTCCTGGCCAGGGCAGCCGGGCTCGCCCGGACGCGCTGAGCAGGGCCGGTACGAGGTAGTACGAGGCCCGGATGCGGGCGGCGACCTCGGGATCGGGGCCTAGCTGAGGCTTGTCGCTCGGCAGGATCACGGTGGTGTGCGGATCGCTGACCGGACGGGCCGTGTGCCAGCCGGCCTGTTGGAGCAGAGTGAGCATCGTCTCGACGTCCGTGTTCGACGGGACGTTACTCAGACGCACCGGGCGGTGCAGGGCCGCGGCGGCGGCCAGCAGGGGCAGGGCCGCGTTCTTGGAGCCGTCGACGGTGATGGAGCCGACGAGTGGGCTGCCGGGTCGCACGGCGACCACTTCTGCGGCGACGGGGGGAATGCGTACGGCTGTCAACGGTCAACTCCTCTGCAGGGGCAGGTGTGATGCGGTGGGTAGTGGGGTGCTGACCTTGAATTCGGCCCAGCAGCGTTTGCCGGGCGGCAGCGGATCGAAGCCGTGGCGGTCCGCGAGGGCTGCGACGAGGAACAGCCCGCGTCCGCCTTCCTCGTCCACATCCGACAGGCCGACCTGTGGGACGGCGGGGTTGGCGTCGTTCACCTCGATCCGCAGTCCCTTGTCGCTCAGGCAGGCACCGGCCGTGATCGGGCCGCCGTTTGCGTGCCGGACCGCGTTCGCGATGAGCTCTGCGGCCACCAGCTCTGCCGCGTCCAGGAGTTCGGGGCCGAGGAAGGCGCCGAAAGTCCGTATCCCGTCCGCGAGCTGCTGGCGCGCGGACGCTGCGGCAGCTGGCGTGCCGGAGACGGGAATCCGGATGTGGTGCGCTTCCATGAGCGGCCTCCTGGTCAGTTCAGCCACTCCACGCAACCGCTCCGGAGGTAAGCGGAACCAGTCGGTGTGCCGGGGCTGCATCACTTATGCAGGAGCTGCATCACTGCCAAATGCCGCTCGGTTACTCTCGGTTGAGCAGGCAGGATCGGCGACGGCAGAAGGGGCCGTGGCACAGATGGCCGAGGCACAGAGTGAAGCGAGACGGATCGGCGAAGTGATCCGTCAGGCACGCGTGTTACAGCGGCGCTCGCAGAGGGACGTTGCCGCCGCGCTTGGGTATCACCAGTCGAAGGTGAGCCGCCTGGAGAGCGGCAGGGGTACCGAGGACGTGCGAGTGCTGCGCGAGATCGCGCAGGTGTTGGAGATTCCGCCGCAACGTCTCGGCCTCGCTGTTGCTTTTGATGCCAGCCCCGCCGAGCCCGGAACAGAGGACATGCACCGCCGTACCTTCCTTGCCGCGAGCGTCGCCGCGCTCGCGGCTCCGCCGTCGTCGAGCGCGGCACATCACGACCTGGTCCAAGTCCTGTTGCCAGGCACGAGCCCCGCGTCCACCGGGCAAGCCCTGGGCCTCGACGAGCTGCGGGACCGGGCACGGGCCGTACGCCGGATGTTCTGCACGTGCGACTACGCGGAACTGGAGCAGACCTTGCCGGGGCTGATCGCCGACCTTCGGCAGGCCGCCGGAGGCTCATCCGGCTCGGCGGAGGTGTCCGGGCTGCTTGCGACCGCCTACCAGACGTCGGTGAGCCTGTTGCTGAAGCGGGCCGATCAGGGCAACGCCTGGCTCGCGGCTGGTCGGGCTATGGCCGAGGCGGAACGGTCTGGGGATCCTGTCGTCCTCGCCGCCAGTGTCCGCGTCCACGCTCACGTTCTCGTGCGGGAGAAGCACACGGCCCAGGCCGTGAACATGGTCCGCCACACTGCCGACCAGCTCACCGGCTCCTACGACCAGCGCTCGCCTCGGTACCTGGCGGCGGTTGGTCTGCTGTTGCTCCGCGGGGCGACCGCCGCCAGCAGAAACGGCGACCGCGACACCACCCAGGACTTCCTCACCGAAGCCAAGGAAGTCGCTCGCTACGTCTCCTTCGACCGGCCGGACGCCTGGGCGAACTTCAGCCCCACCAACGTCGCACTCCACGAGATCAGCGCAGCCGTCTCCTTCGGTGACGCCGGCATCGCCCTGGAAACCGCACGGCCGCTCATGCGGCGGCACATTTCTGTCCCCGAGCGCCGGGCCGCGCTGTGGGTGGAGACCGCCCGCGCCTACAGTCAGCAGGGCAGGCTCGCTGACGGCTATCAGGCCCTACGTATCGCCGAGAGCTGCGCGGCACAGGACGTCCGCCGCCCGGCCGTACGCGAACTGGTCGCCGACATGGCAGCCCGCGACCGCCGCCGGGCACTGCCCGAGCTGCACCACTTCAGCCGCCAACTGGGAGTGCCCGCGTGAGTGATCAGCCCGACAAGCCGTTCCTCCAGATCGTGGTCTGCGCGGCCGGTGTCGCCGCCGACGTCGGCCGGCTGATCACCGCAGCACAGGAGCGGCACTGGGATGTTGGCGTCATCGCCACCCCACAGGGCCTCGGCTTCGTTGACGTGGAGGCGGTCGAGGCCCAGACCGGCCACCCCATCCGCTCTGCCTGGCGGTCACCGGGTGAACCGCGCCCGACTCGGCCCGCGGACGCGATCGCGGTCGCCCCGGCCAGCTTCAACACCATCAACAAGTGGGCCGCCGGGATCTCCGACAATCTCGCTCTGGGCGTCCTGTGCGAAGCACCCGCCACGGACATCCCGATCGCTGTGCTGCCATACCTGAACTCGGCCCAGGCGGCCCACCCCGCGTACCGCCAGAGCCTGGAACGGCTACGCGAGATGGGCGTCCTGATCGGCTCGTACGAGCCGCACCGGCCAAAGGCAGGCGGCGGGGCCGATCGCTACCGCTGGGAGGAAGCCCTGCAGCTCCTCGCGCCCAAGCTGTCCGCTCCCGCCTGATCAGTGCCGCCGTGTCGGTGACCCCTGTGGTGGCCGAGCAATGGCTGCCGCGGGGTGGACCGGCACGCTGGGCCGTTGCATGGCACTGTGGGCCCTGGCTGCCTGGGCCCATGGACCGGGAACGTGGCGGTCGCCGAGGCGGCGGATACGCCAGGTCAGCGCGCGGGCGGGACTGCGGGCGTCGTCCAGGGCACGTTGGTGCAGCGCTTGGCCGAGGACGGTGGCTGCGTTGTGTCCTGCTGCCTCTGCCTCGGCGAGCACGGTGGCGAGTGCGTCCCAAGCGGGGTCGCTGAGGATGCGCTCGGCGTGCTCCGGAACCACATCCTGAAGGTGGCGGGCGAAGCGGCGCTTGGTCTGCGGGCCGGGTGTCCGGCCGGCGAGGCCGACCAGGACGGCCTCGGCGGTCTGCGCGTACGCGGTCTGCATGTAGAGGAGGGCCTGTTCGGCTGCCGCCTCCTGCTGGGCGTGCTGGCGGGTGCGGTGCCAGTGCAGCGCGAAGGCGACCGCGGTGAGTGCGGCGTCCAGCAGCATGGTGAGCCCGGTGCCGTCACTGTCCTGTGGCCTCTCGCGCCAGATGGTCTGGATGCTGCGGCGCAGGGCGCGGGTGCTGTCGAGGTTGGTGGTGATGCGGGAGCGGGTGGCGCGCTCGAAGGCGGCGGCGGCTTGTTCGAGTTCGGCCCGCGCCGCGGTCGGTGCCATGACGGGCAGCAGGTCCAGTGTCGCGCCGAGCGCGACGAGTTGGCCCTGGGCCGTCTGCTCGTCGCCTTTCGTGAGGTGGTGGGGGATGCGTTCGGTGGCGGCGGTGGCCTGGTGCCACAGGTTGCCAGGCTGGATGGTGGCCGGCTCGGGGCTGGTGGTGGCGAGGCGTTCGCGGATCTTGGGCAGGGAGAGGTCAGGGGCGAGGGTGGAGCCCGCGAACCACACCGAGTCGCCTTCCTCGTTCACGTTGCCGGGCAGGGCGAAGTTGCAGCCGAGCGCGTCGCCGGAGGGAGCGAGCTTGAGGCGTACGTCCACGCCAGTCGCCTCCAGCAGCGAGAAGAACTCGGCCTCGTCGGCAGCGGCGGCGACCGCGCGGCGCACCCGCATACGCAGGACCTCGCGGGCGGTGGCGTCCTGGTCCAGACGCTTGGCCTTGAAGTGTTCCTTGCTAGTGGGGCGTTTGGCGGCGGTGCCGTCGCCCGGCTTCAACCGCCTTAGTCCGTAGTCGACTTCGACCTGGCGGGCTTCGCGTTGGACGGCTCGGATGTCGTAGTCCCGGCGGGGGCGGCGGCCGTCCTGGCGGACGAGGGTGGCGGCGATGTGGATGTGGTCGTCGGCGTGCCGGACGGCCACCCAGCGGCAGGCTTCGGTGTCTCCGGCGGGGGCGATGCCGGCGGCGGCCACGATTCGGCGGGCGATCTCCGCCCACTGGGCGTCGGACAGGATCGGGTCCTCGGGGGCGGCGCGGACCGGGCAGTGCCAGACCGTGGTCTGGGGAGCCCGGCGGCCGAGCATGGCCACCGGCTGGTCGAGCTGCGTGTAGAGCTGCTTCTCCACCTCCTTCGGGGCGCGGTGCGGGCTGCGGCCGGGGTCGGGGGCGAAGTCGTTCCAGGACGCGACCAGGTGGGGGTCGACGTGCTCGTTGGCGTCGCCCTTGCCGAAGAGGTAGGCGATCAGACGGCGGGTGCTGCCCTTGCCGGTGATGATCTTCGGTATCACCGGCCCTGCCTTCCCTCGGTGACCTGGGCGATGGCGGTGTCCACGCCGCCGATCGACGCTTCGACGCGGGCCAGGAGCCGGTGGACGACGTCCGGCTCGGGCCAGGCGCCGTCCTTGTGGAGGTGCCAGGTGAGTTGGTTGAGGTTGTTGCCGAGGCCGCCGAGCTGACGGTTGGCGGCCATCAGCGCCTTCACCATGGCGCGGTAGTCAGCGATCGCGGCCGTGGGGTCCTCGGCGCGGGCCGCGGCAAGCGACGCCTCGGCGACGTAGCCGCCGATCTGCATACGGCTGAGCGCGGCGGCGTGGGCGAGGTCGGTGAACTCGCTGTCGCTGTAGCGGGGGTGGACTCGGCGCTCGCGCAGGCGCGGCTGACGCAGGCGGCGCTGCGGCTTCGGCGTCTGCGCGTCGTGGGGCGACGGGCAGGTGTCTCCCGTCTCGGTCGGCTCCCCCGGGCCGGCCGATCCCGCCGCCCCCTTGGCGCCGCGTGCCTCCGCCACCCCAGGGGCGGAGGCCGGGTAAGGACTCCTTACCCGACAACTTGCTGCGCCGTTGTCTGGGGTGGTGGACGTCTCCTGCTGGGGACAAGGGAGTTCATGGCTGGGGTGGTGCATTAGGGGTTGCTGTCTCCGTTGCTGGGGGGGCGGGTGTTCAAGAGGGGACACGCACGCCAGGACGGACCCGTGTGCGTGCGTGCTGAGGGGACCGGCCCAGGAAGGTTCCGACCGAGCGCGAGGGCCTGTTAGGGGCGTACCGGTGGTACCGGAAGTACTTCCGGTACCACCGGATGGGCGTGGTTTCGGTGCTCAGCCGCGGCTGCCGACGAGGCTGTCGTCGTCCTCGAACTCGGCTTCCAGGGCGTCGACCACCTTCTTGAGGCGGTCGTTGCCGATCTTGATCCCTCGGTTCTTCCGGATCTCATCCACGATGGCTTTGCGGGACACCGTCCCTGACTGGGCCACCACGGTGCGCCCGATGGCCAGCAGTTCCTCGTGCGTGGCATCTGGACGGCGGCCGGTACGCCGAGGCGTGGGACCGGCCTGTTCCGGAACCGTGCCGGTGGCCTCCTCGGTCTCGCCAGGGCGTGCGGTCGGCTGGTCCTGGTCGGGGTGTGCCCGGGTCCCTTCTCCAGGCTCTTCGTCGTCACAGGCGGCTCGGCTGGTCCCCTCGGCTGGACCCACGGCGGGGTCGGGGTCGGTCCAGGGGGAGGGGAGGTCGATGTCGGCCAGGGCCTCGGCGTGGCGGCGGGCGGCGAGCTGGTGCAGGAGCTGTCGGCGCTGGCGCGGGTCGGTGCCCACCTGGGCGCGGGCGATGGCTCGCGACAGCCGTCGGGTGGTGCGCCGGCCTCGCCGGCCGCCGCGCTGTTTCGGGGTGCGTTCCGCATGGCGGGCGGCCAGGGCGACGGCCTGGCGGGTGGCACGATCACGGGTGATCTGGGCGGCGTCCCGGTCGCGTTCGGCGATCCCGAGGCGGGAGAGCGCGCGTTCGCGGATCTCCCGACCGATCCGGGCGGCGAGGCTGCGGGAGGCGGCCTCCGGTGTGTGCAGCCGCAGTTCGATGCCCATGGCCTGGTGCCAGAGCATCGCGGCCATGACGGGGCCGATGAAGGCTCGCACGGTGCCGCCGACCGGTCCGGATTCGGCGTACGCCGGGAGGATCTGCACCGCTGTGATCGCCCAGGTCAGGATGCCGGGCAAGCCAGGGGCCCGCTTCGGGCCGTTGAGATTCTGGCGGGCCAGCAGGGCGGTGGCGAACAGGGCGAACTCAGCGGCGGCGAACATCGCTGCGCGTTCTGCGGTGCTGCCCATGTCCAGGTAGTCGGCGGCGAACCGCCAGCTGGTGTCCGCGCTGTAGGCGGTGCAGCCGACCGCGGCCAGGGACGCGACCCACACGGCAGGCGTGCCCGCCCGGCGCTCGACTTGGCTGCGCTGGGTGCGCTGACGGACCAGCCGCCAGAGCAGCGGGGTGAGGCCGCCAAGGAGGGCGGCACCGAGGGCGGAGAGTACGACGGGGGTGGCGGGGAGAGGCAATGGCACTCCGGGGGTGATGTCAGGTTGCCAGAGTGAGGCGGGGAAGCGGGATGGACTCGTCGCACCCGTCGCACGCCTGGTCAGAGCAGGTACGGGAACCGCGCGTGATACGGGAGAACCCGTCACAGCTGACCGACCCGTCACGGGGATGACCTGCGATGCGACGCGTGTGACGAGTGTTTACGGGTCTACGTCGGACCCGTGACGGTGCTCTCGTCACCGCTGCTGGATGCCGGCTCCTCCGGGCAGTAGCGAGCCCAGGCATCGGTGAACTGCACGTGGGCGAAGCCCCTGGCCTGTCGTCCGCCCTCGAAGCGGAGAACGGCCGCCTGGATGCCGAAATCCTTGAGGAGAATCCCCAAGTAGCGTGACGTCAGGCCCGTGTTGCGGTACCCCGCCCACGGGGCCTCCGAGTCCTTGAGGAGTTCGTCCAGCAGGTCCCGCGTGCGCATGATGTCGGGATCGCCGTCGCGCGCGAAAACGCGGCGAATGTCCCGCAGCAGGCGGGTGTTCAGGTTCGACTCGTCGTCTTGGCCCACCTCGGCCGCGCACATGGTCACGCATGCCTCGCGGGCCTGCTCCGGCCAGGCGCCGCCTGCCAGTTCGGCGACGACCACCAGCGGCTCCCAGGTGTCCGCCGCCCGGTCCTGTACCGGCATGGGCGGCACCAGGTCGGCGGCGACGTCGAGCAGCGGCCGAAGCCACGCGGCGAGCCGGTCGCGCACTTCGTGCAGCGCGGGGATGTCTCGGCGGGAACGGAACTGCTCCACCCGCTCCCCGCTCTTGCGGCGCTGCATGCGGATCACCACCGCCCGGTCCATGATCGTGTCCGGCAGGTCCCCGATGCCTGCCAGCGCCGCCATGGCGAAGGTGGGGAACGCCTGCGGCTTGTGCTCCGGGCCCGAGATACGCAGTGCGGGCCGATTGCGCTGGTGACCTGCGTTCAGCAGGCCGCGCAGCTCCTCGTTCTTCTCGGCGGCCTTGATGCTGCCGAAGATGGTGTCGGCCTCGTCCACCAGCAGCGTGGGCGGGTCGTCGCCGATGGCGCGGAAGACCACAGCCGGGCTGGTGTTGACCGTGATCAGCGGCTCGCGCACGGTCTCCGTGATCACATCCAGCAGGCGGGACTTCCCGCACCGCTTCGCCGGCCCGACCACCGCCAGGCGCGGAGCGTGCTGCAGCGCGGGCTGGATGTGCGTGGCCGCGACCCACAGCGTGACGGCGGTCAGCGCTTCACTGCTGGGCAGGATCACGTACCGTGCGATGGCTTCCCGCAGCTCGTCCAGCAAAGCCGCGCCCTCCACGGCCTGCTGCGGTTCCTCGTTCTCGGCGGACGAGGGGCCAGGGTCGTGGTGCGGGCCCTGGCTCGGGACGGCGGTGGGGGTCGAGGGGGCGGTGGGGGACGTAAGTTCGTCCACAGGCGTTCCTCCCTGGTGGGCCGGACGGGCAAGGCCCGGCCCACCGGATCGGTCATTCAAGGGCGATGGGGCAGGGACTCTGCGGCTCTCGGCGGTGGCTCGCCGAGGGCCGTTTCGCTGTCCCGGAAGGGGAGCGTCAGACGGCGAGTTCGTACGCGGACCGGGCGTTCACCCAGGCGTCCACCTCGGACCAGCGGTAGCGCAGGTGGCGGCCGACCTTGTGCACGTTGGGGCCGATGCCCCGGTACTTCCACTGGTAGAGGGTCTTCACCGGCACGCCCAGGTAGGCGGCGGCCTCGGCCGGCGTGGCCAGCGGGCCACGCCTGGCGGCCTCGGCGGTGGCAGCGGTGGCAGCGGTGGTGGTGCTACGGGGAGAGGTATTCGGCACAGGGCTCCTTTTCGGTCTTGGACAGCGGGCCTGGACAACACAGCCACACCCCGGGCGGAAAAGTCCAGAGTTGGTTCTAAAACTCTCCAGCACTTCTCGGTGTGACCGGTGATTCCAAAATAGTAAGGGCGGATCGCCGGTTGCCGAAATCACCCCATCCGCCGACGCAATTCTCTGCGGCGAAACAGTCGGTCGAGCGAGCGCCCACGGACGTCACCACAGCTCACATGTGCCAGCGAGCAGCTATGAGAGCCACCGCCTCCTCGCTGGACAGTCGGGCGGAAATCCGTCTGAACTACCCATTTCGCGCACGCGAAGGGAAGTTAGCATGACGCCTCGCGGAAACAATTCGGGATGGCCGCGAATTACTGAGACGAATACCACTCTGCCCCCGAACGACTTCTATAGAGTTTGAGAACCAACTCTTGCCATAGCGCCCGGATGCAAGTTAAAGATATCTGTCATGGCATCCCGACCTGTCGAAATAGGCCCTGCCGGCCTCCACTCCGCCCGTGCTATCGAGCGCATACGCCTCGCGCGCGGCCTGACCCAGCACGAGCTCGCCGTCCGTTGCACCGCGCTGGGCCGCCCGATGACCAACGTCGCCCTCAGCCGCACGGAACGCGCCCGCCGCCGCTGCGACGTCGATGACCTCGTCACTATCGCCACAGCACTCGGCGTCCCTCCCGAGACGCTGCTCCTACCCCTTGTGTTGGCGACCGCTGCTGACCGGAGGGGGTGCTAATTGGCACGCGTTTGGATCGAGGACCGCATCGGTCACGCGGCGTACGTACGAGCCGTGGCTGAGGCCAAGCAGGCAGGCCGTACGCCCCCCGGGCGCTACCGCGTGCGCTGGTACGGCCCGGACGGCAAGCCCAAGATGAAGACACTTGCCCGCAAGATCGACGCCGACGCCGAGCGGCTGAGGATGGAGTCCCGCCTCAACGACGGCTCCTACCGCGACCCTGCCGCGGCTCGCGTGAAGTTCGCGGAGGTGGCGGACGCCTGGCTGGCCGCCCAGATCCACCTCAAGCGGTCAACTCGCAACCGGTACCGAGGTGTTCTCGACGTCCATGTGATCCCCCGGTGGGGCACCACGCCCCTGGAGCGCATCCACTTCGAGGACGTCGCCGAGTGGCTCGCCAACATGCTGTCCGGCGAGGCGACGGGCGGCCGGAAGCTCAGCCCGCGCTCGGTCCGCAAGGCGTACGTCATCCTCAGCCAGGTTCTCGGCTATGCGGTCAAGTCCCGTCGCCTGGGGGTCAATCCGGCAGTCGGTGTGCCCCTGCCGAAGGCGGCTCCGACCGACCACGTCTACCTCGACGACATGCAAGTCGATGCTCTGGCCAAGGCGGCAGGCGCCTACCGGGTGTTCATCCTGCTGCTGGCGTACACAGGTCTGCGCTGGGGCGAGGCGTCCGCGCTGAAGGTGGGCCGTGTCGACCTCGACGCCTGCCGGGCGCACATCGTCGAGGCGTACGTCGAGGACAACGGCAAGCTCTACCTCGACACCCCCAAGAACCACGAGCGTCGGTCCGTGCCGATCCCCCGGTTCCTGGCAGAGGAACTGAAGCCTCACATCCATGGGCGGGAAGATGAGGCACTGCTCTTCACGGCCCCGCAGGGCGGACCGCTGCGGGCCCGCAACTTCCGTCAGCGGTTCTTCGCACCGGCGGCCGCGAAGGCCGGGCTGGGGCATCTCAAGGTCACCCCGCACAAGCTGCGTCACACGGCGGCCTCGCTCGCCATCGCCAGCGGCGCGGACGTCAACGTCGTACAGGCGATGCTGGGCCACAAGTCCGCGACGCTGACCCTGGACACGTACGGGCATCTCTTCCCGGACCGCCTCGATGAGGTCTCGAAGAAGATGCACAAGCGGCGCGCCAAGCAGTTGGCCAAGGCGAAGGCCAAGCTGGAGAAGGCTGAGCGGATGGCCCGCGAGGCCGCCTACGCGGTGGCCGCCCTGGAGGAAGGTGTCGCGTGATGTGTGCCTAATCCGTGCCGGGAGCCATAACTGAAGGGTTGTCCCCCTGCATTGCTGTGGTGGGACAGCCCCCGTGCGTCTTTCCCCGGATCAGGTCAGCCGCGGTCGGCGGCCTTCCTCCCGAGCCTGGTCAATCGCAGCAGCGGCCGCATCCCCGGCCAGCCGCTCGATCTCCTCGGGTACCTCCCGCTCGTCGAGCACGAAGAGTCGGCCACCGATGAGACGGGTGGTCGTCTTCCAGCCGAGACGGCGGCCCGCCTCCCGAGCGGCACGCCGGACGTCCTTGAGTTCGCCCATGTCCGTAAGGTCATCGCCGCTCAGGATCAGCTGCCCGTAGTAGCCCTGGTACTCGGGCCTGAGGGCGGTCCGCATCAGCGACTCAAGCCGGTCGGCCAGCTTCTCGTACCGGCGCCGGGCCAGCTCATCCTTGACGGGCATCCTGCACAGCTCCCCACCATCCGCGCGCACGGCATGTGTGCCATATGTGTGCTGCAAGCGCAGGGGCCCTCCCGTCCGATGGACGGAAGGGCCCCTGAACTGGTGTTTTGCTGTGCCCCCGGCAGGATTCGAACCTGCGACACCCGCTTTAGGAGAGCGGTGCTCTATCCCCTGAGCTACGAAGGCGGGGTGTGGCGGCCACCCGGTGGCTGCCCATGACAGGGTAGCGGATCAGGGGTGGGGTGGGGGTCAGCCGTGGCCCGGCCGCACCGGTCCCGCCGCCGCCGTCGTGCCCTCTGCCGCGTGCGTCCGTGTCACCCGTACCCGGTACGTGCCGTCCAGGGCCGCGCTCGCCACGTGGATGGTGATGCCGGAGGACGGGTCCTTGAAGGTTTCTCCGGGGGAGAAGGGGGCGTCGGAGAGTTCGGCGTGGACGTTGGGGCTGCGGGTGCAGCCGCCGCTGTCGCGGTGGGCGTCCTGGACGGTGATGGGGCCGCGGCCGGTGTCGACGGAGGCGTCGACCTTGTAGACGAGGATGCCGGGCTTGCAGACGGACTCGTCGTTGCCGCCCTGCGTGCGCAGCTCCAGCGCGTACGCGGTGCGGTCGTCCAGCGGGACCATGACCAGCTTGCCGCCGGACTTCCGCGAGAGCGGGGAGAGGGTGTAGTCCGCGCTGCCCGCGGCCGTCGCGCAGCTCACCTGGGACGCGGGCAGCCAGCCCAGCTTCCACTTGTGCCAGCCCAGCAGGTCGTTGTTGGCCCCCCAGTCCTCGCTCATGATGTCCCAGTGCCCGACCGCGCTGCCCCCCTCCTGCGTGTACAGGTCCGGCAGCCCAAAGGTGTGCCCGTTCTCGTGCGGGAGCACCCGGTACCCCGTGTCCGCGTACGCGCCGGAGCCGTCGTCCTGGCGGGAGTAGACGAAGGAGGCGTTGGAGACCGGGGTGCCGTCGGCCACCGGGGCCTCGCCGTTGCCGGCGAAGGTCACGGAGAGGACCGTGTCCAGGGCGGAGGGGCCGGCGTTCGGGGTGACCAGTACGTTCAGCAGGTCGTACGAGCGGAAGTCCACGTCCGGGTCGGCGGCGGCGACGATGTCCCGCACCAGCTCCCGGTAGCCCGGGTCGAAGGGGGCGCCGCGCTCTATGCCGTAGTCCTTGAACGGCTTCGGCATCCGCAGCCAGGAGGTGATCGGGGTCTCGGGGCGGTAGTCGAGCCGGCCGTAGGACGCCTTGGCGAACCATTCCTGGGTCTTCGGGAAGAACTCGTGGAAGCGGTCCATCGGCTTGCCCTCGCCGGGGGTGTCCGGGAAGTCGACCATCAGGGTCAGGGCGTGAATGGTGCCGGTGGACCGGGAGTAGCTGGTGGAGGTGGGGAAGCCCTCGGTCATCTGGACCTCTGCCGCCCCCTGGATCATGCAGGGGGCCAGGGCGGCCGTGCGTATGAGGCCGATCGGCCCGGAGGTGATGCGCGCCGTGAGCTGCCCTGACCCGGCCGAGGTACTGACCGCGAAGGTCAGCGCGGTCACCGAGGCGAAGGCGGCCACACGGCGCCGGCGTATGCGGCGCGGGCGCGGGGATATGCGGCGGGGCGACTGCGGCTGCATGCACGACCTCCCGCTCCACGGCAGCCCCCGTCACCTGGCTGCGCCCATGGGCTCACCCTGTGTCGCCGGGGCCGTCGTCGCGCGCTGGGAGAGACCGAACGTGGGATTCCGGGAGGAGCAGGGGTGAATCGCCTACGGTTGGGGGTGGATCGACCGGGCGAACGGGGATCAGCGGCGCCCGGACCGGAATGTGGCTCAGGTCACATCCCGACGGGGAAATAACCGGGGAGGGCTTCCCCGTTTAGACCTGTGTCCGCGCGAAGCGGGGAGGTTCTCCCCGGATTGCAGGACGATGATCAGATCGCACTTGTCCCGACCCGTATAAGTCCCGACCCGTAGAGGTCCGGACCAGATCCCGACCCGTAGAGGTCCCGACCCGTAGAGATGGGGAGCCCGCCGTGTCCGCCGTGCGCACCGCACCCTCCGCCCGCAGAGCGTCGCCCCGGCCGCGTGCCGACGCGCTGCGCAACCGGGAGCGGATCATCACCGCCGCGCGGGAGATGTTCGTCGAGCACGGCCCCCAGGTGCCGCTGGACGACATCGCCCGTCGCGCGGGCGTCGGCAACGCCACCCTGTACCGCAACTTCCCCGACCGTGACGCCCTGGTCCGGGAGGTCCTGTGCTCCGTGATGGACCGTACGGCCGAGGCCGCGCAGGACGCCCTGGCCGAGACCGGCGACGCCTTCGCCGCACTGGAACACTTCGTGCACACCGCCGCCGACGAACGGATCGGCGCGCTCTGTCCGATGGTCTCCAGCGGCTTCGACCACCACCATCCCGACCTGGAGGCCGCGCGAGAGCGGGGGGAGGCCCTGATCGCCGAGGTCATGGACCGCGCCAAGGCGGCCGGACAGCTCCGTACCGACGTCGGTGTCGGTGACCTGATGGTCGCCGCAGCGCAGCTCAGCCGGCCCCCGGCCGGCACGGCCTGCTTCGACACCGACCGGTTCGTCCACCGCCATCTGCAGCTCCTCCTCGACGGACTGCGGGCACCGGCCCGCTCCGTCCTGCCCGGTGCGGCCGTGACCATGGAGGATCTGCGCCAGTGCTGAGCTGACGACCTGACCGACCTAACCGATCTGAAACGATCCGAACCGACCTGATCCACCTGACCCACCTGATCCACCTGACCCACCCCCAGCCACCCGGCCGCCGACGAGGGCGAGCCGGTGGGGCCCCGCACGCCCTGTGCGCGTACGACGCCGTACGACCGTGCCCTGCAAGTCCGACACGTCCGCCCGAAGTCCCGAACGGGGTACCCCCATGTCCGAAGCAGTCACCAAGCCGCCGCTGGCCACCGTGCCCGGCGGCGACGCCAACCGCTGGAAGGCGCTCGTCTTCATCGCGCTGGCCCAGCTGATGGTCGTCCTCGACGCCACCATCGTGAACATCGCGCTGCCCTCCGCCCAGCAGGACCTGGGCATATCCGACGGCAACCGGCAGTGGGTCGTCACCGCCTACGCCCTCGCCTTCGGCGGTCTGCTGCTCTTCGGCGGCCGCATCGCCGACCTGTGGGGCCGCAAGCGCGCCTTCCTGCTCGGCCTCGCCGGCTTCGCCGCCGCCTCCGCGCTCGGCGGCGCCGCCACCACCGGCGGGATGATGTTCGGCGCCCGCGCCCTCCAGGGTGTCTTCGGCGCCCTGCTCGCCCCGGCCGCGCTGTCCCTGCTGGCCGTGATGTTCACCGACGCCAAGGAGCGCGCCAAGGCGTTCGGCATCTACGGTGCCATCGCGGGCGGCGGCGGTGCCGTCGGCCTGATCCTCGGCGGCTTCCTCACCGAGTACCTCGACTGGCGCTGGACCTTCTTCGTCAACGTGCCCTTCGCCATCGTCGCCGCGGCCGGTGCCTGGTTCGTGATCCGGGAGCCCGAGGGCGGCCGCAACCGCTCCCCGCTGGACATCCCCGGCGTGTTCCTGTCCACGCTCGGCCTGGTCGCCCTGGTGTACGGCTTCACCCGCGCCGAGTCCGACGGCTGGAGCGACGCGGTCACCATCTCGATGTTCGTCGCCTCCGTGGTGCTGCTGCTGGCGTTCGTGCTGGTCGAGCAGCGGGTCAAGGCGCCGCTGCTGCCGCTGCGCGTGGTCGCCGACCGCAGCCGGGGCGGTATCTACCTCTCCCTCGGCCTCGCCATCATCGGCATGTTCGGCCTGTTCCTCTTCCTGACCTACTACCTCCAGGTCGTGAAGGGCTACTCCCCGGTCAAGACCGGCTTCGCGTTCCTGCCGATGGTCGCGGGCATGATCACCGGCTCCACCCAGATCGGCGCCCGCCTGATGATCCGGGTCCCGGCCCGGCTCCTGATGGGCCCCGGCTTCCTGCTCGCCGCGCTCGGCATGCTGCTGCTCACCCAGCTGGAGATCGGCTCCTCCTACGCGGCCCTGCTGCTGCCGGCGATGGTGCTGCTCGGCCTCGGCATGGGTACGGCCTTCATGCCGGCTATGTCGCTGGCGACCCAGGGCGTCGAGCCCCGGGACGCCGGTGTCGCCTCCGCGATGGTCAACACCTCGCAGCAGGTCGGCGGCGCGATCGGCACCGCTCTGCTGAACACCATCGCCGCGTCCGCGACCACCTCGTACGTCAAGGACCACATCGCGTCCGCGACCGCCCTGCCCCAGCAGCAGCTGGTGAAGCTGCAGGGCATGGTGCACGGCTACAGCAGCGCCATCTGGTTCGCCGTCGGCATCCTGGCGGTCGCCTCGCTGATCGCGTTCACCATGGTCGACGGGGGCAAGCCGGGCGCCGTCAGGATGGCCTCCGGTGACGGCGCCGAGGACGAGATCCCGGTGCCGGTGGTGGCCCACTGACCCCGGAATAGCTCAGCGGAGCCAGGGCAGGTCCGCACCCGCCTCGCTCGGCTGAAGGCCCTCGGCGACGATCTCCATGATCTCGCCGAGGGCCTTCTGCTGTGCGGGGCTCAGCCGGTCGAACAGCGCCTGCCGTACGGCGGTGACATGGCCGGGCGCGGTACGGCGCAGCACCTCGGCGCCCTCCTCGGTGAGCACCGCGAACTGGCCGCGCTTGTCCGAGGGGCAGTCCTCGCGGCGCACCCAGCCACTCTTCTCCAGCCGGGCGACGGCGTGCGAGAGCCGGGAGCGGGTGATCTTCGACCTCCGGGCCAGCTCGGTCATCCGCAGTCTTCGGCGCGGTGCCTCGGCGAGGCCGACGAGCAGGCCGTAGTAGATGTGCGGCATACCCGCGTCGCGCTGGAGCTGCCGGTCCAGGTGGTCCTCCAGAAGGGTGGTCGCGTGCATGTAGGCCCGCCAGACGCGCTGCTCCTCGTCGGCGAGCCAGCGAGGTCCGGAGGCCGGCGCCGTTGCCGGGGTGGATGCCGAGTTCATGTTCTCCACTGTACGAGCCACCTTCTTGAAATTTAAACAAGTCGGGCGTAATCTCAACGGTAGTGCTTGAGAGTTAAAGCAAAGCTGCGTAACCCGCCCCGGGAGGAGCCGTCATGCATGACACCGCCGAACCCACCACCGCTCCCGACCGCATGCCCGCCCTCTATCTCAGTCATGGCGCCCCGCCGCTCGCCGACGACCCCGTCTGGCCGGGCCAGCTCGCCGCCTGGTCGGCCGAACTGCCCCGCCCGAAGGCGATCCTGATGGTCTCCGCCCACTGGGAAGAGGCCCCCCTCGCCCTCGCCGCCACCTACACCGCCCCGCTGGTGTACGACTTCTGGGGCTTCCCCGAGCACTACTACCGCGTACGCTACGCCGCCCCCGGCGCCCCCGAACTGGCCGAATCCGTGCGCAAACTCCTGCGCGCCCCCGGCATCCCCGTCCAGGACGTGCCCGACCGGGGTCTCGACCACGGCGCCTACGTCCCGCTCGTGGAGATGTTCCCCGAGGCCGACATCCCGGTCCTCCAGATCTCCCTGCCCACCCTGGACCCGGCCCGGCTGCTGGACCTCGGCCGCAGACTCGCGCCGCTGCGCGACGAGGGGGTGCTGATCGTCGGGTCGGGCTTCTTCACCCACAACCTGGCGGCGCTGCGGCACGCCGGCGGGGTGCCGGGCTGGTCGGCCGAGTTCGACGACTGGGGCCGGGCCGCGCTGGACGCGGGTGACTGGGACGCGCTGCTGGACTTCGAGAAAAAGGCTCCGGCCGGAAAGCTCGCCCACCCGCGCACCGAACATTTCGCGCCACTGTTCGTCACGCTCGGCGCGGCCGGCGCGGACGCACACAGGTCGGTCATCGACGGCTTCTGGATGGGGCTGGCCAAGCGGTCGCTCCAGTTCGGCTGATATAGCCCGCGCGGCTCAGCCGGCCGTCAGATCCTTCTGGTACCAGGCCACGTCCCAGTAGCGGCCGAACTTGCGGCCGACCTCGCCGAACGTGCCCAGGTGCCGGAAGCCGAAGCGCGCGTGCAGCCGGGTGGACGCCTCGTTGGGCTGGGCGATGCCGGCGAAGGCGCGGTGCACGTCCTCCTCGGCCAGCGCGGCGAAGAGGGCCTCGTAGAGCAGGGTGCCCACGCCACGGCCGGCCGCGTGCGGGGCCAGGTAGACGGAGGTCTCCACCGAGGTGGCGTACGCGGCCTTCGGGCGGTGCGGGCCCGAGGTGGCGTACCCCAGGATCTCCGCCGATCCGGCGTCCGTGGCAACCAACAGGCGGTGCGGGCCGTCTTCCGGGTGGGACAGCAGCCACGGTCGCCGCTCCAGTGGAGCGAGGGGCACCGTGTCGAATGTGATGGCCGTCTCACGTACGTAGTGGTTGTACAGCGCTGTGAGGGCGTCCAGATCGGCCTCGGACCCCGGCCTGACCTGCGTTTCCGTACGGCTGGACGGCATGGCACCTCCCCGTGTGGCCCGACAGGGTACTGCATGATCAGATAAATCGGGGGGTCGGTTGGGAATTCTGTCCGGATTCCAGTCGTTGTTTCCCACGGATGCAGGGCACCCGAGGAGAGTCCCGAGGGAGAGTCCGGAGTGCCGAGCGTTCGCCAGGACCACCTGCCAGCCACCACCGCAAGGGAGCACGCATGGCAACCCGCGCCGTCGCCCGTCGTAAGTCCGCCATTGGGGGCACCTCCCAGGCTCCGGGCTCTGGGGGAAAGACGGCCGACTCGGCAAGCAGCGTCCGCGTGCGCGGCGGCGAGATCGCCGACCGCGACCTGGTCGGCATGTACCTCGACGAGATCGCGCGTACGCCCCTGCTCGACGCCGCCAAGGAGGTCGAGCTGTCCCAGACCATCGAGGCGGGCGTGTTCGCGCGCCAGGTCCTCGACGGCCAGGAGGAGACCGCCGCCGGGGCTTCCAGCGAGGAGCTGGAGGCGCTGTTCGACGAGGGCGAGCGGGCCAAGGACGTCTTCATCCGCTCCAACCTCCGCCTGGTCGTGGCCGTGGCGCGGCGCTATCCGCGCAGCGGCCTGCCCCTGCTCGACCTCATCCAGGAGGGGAACGCGGGCCTGGTGCGCGCGGTCGAGAAGTTCGACTACCGCAAGGGCTTCAAGTTCTCCACGTACGCGACCTGGTGGATACGCCAGGCCATCACCCGCTCGATAGCCGACCAGTCCCGCACCATCCGGCTCCCCGTCCACCTGGTGGAGGAGCTGGGCCGTATCCGGCGCGTCCAGCGCGAGTTCAACCGGGAGCACGGCCGGGACCCGGAGCCCGCGGAGATCGCCGCCGAGCTGGCCTCCACCCCGGAGCGGGTCACGGACGTGCTCGACTGGTCCCGTGACCCGGTCTCGCTGAACATGCCGGTGGACGACGACGGCGAGACCCAGTTCGGCGACCTGCTGGAGGACACCTCCGCGGTCTCCCCCGAGCAGTCGGTGCTGAGCCTGCTGCGCCGCGAGGAGCTGGACGACCTGATCGGCCGCCTGGACGACCGCACCGCCTCGATCATCAAGATGCGGTACGGCATCGAGGACGGCCGCGAGCGGACCCTCACCGAGGTCGGCAAGGAGCACGGACTGACCCGCGAGCGCATCCGCCAGATAGAGAAGCACGCGCTGATGGAACTGAAGAAGCTGGCCCGCGACACGGGGTTCGACGCGGCGGCGTAGCCCCCCCGGGGGGAGCGGGCGCGCGATACGGGCGAGTGTCCGGTGCGTTGGTGCCGGGTGCGCGGCCGTACGCGCGGTACGGTCGGCGCCGGGTGTGTGAGCGGCGCCCGGTGTGCGACCGGCTCGTCCGGAGGCGCGCGGCGGCGGAAGACGGCGCGAACATGGCGCGGTACCGTCGCTTGAACGCCTCGGGGCGAGGGAACAACCCTTGCGGGCCCAGGAGCCGAGGCTCCGGGGGCCGCACCGGCACCTTGCTCGGACACCTTGCTCGAAGTCGTACCGCGCGGCGTCCCCACCGCCGCCCCGCTCGACCGGATTACCGCCCCGGAAACGGGCGGCCACCGACCAGTTCCGACGTCATCCCCCCCCGGCGTCGGGACTCCCGGCCGGGCCCCGGCGCCACCCCCCCCCGGCGCTGGGGCCCGGCTTTTTTCTAGCGCCCGGCAGATCCGGGCGCGGGCATGGCACAGCGGGCCACCCCGCACCTGAACCACGGGGTGACCCGCCGAATGGCAGATTCTGCCACAGGGGCATAGCCTGCCGAGGTGAGCGCCCCTCGTACCACCCGTAATACCGGCGACACCGACAGCACCGGCACCACCGCCCGAAGGCGTTCCTTTCCGGCCTCTCCGGCGGGCTCCCTCACCGAGCGCCGCAAGGCCGAGACCCGCATGGAGATCGCCCGCGCCGCCGCGACCCTCTTCGTCCGGCAGGGCCTGCGAGCCACCCGCGCCGAGGACATCGCCCACGCGGCGGGCATCGCACCGCGCACCTTCTACCGCTACTTCGCCTCCAAGGAGGAGGCGGTGGCCCCGCTGTACGCGACCGGCGCCCAGCTCTGGACCGAGGCCGTCCGCGCGGCCCCGGCCCACCTCGCCCTCCCCGAGGCCCTCCGGCACGCCGTGGACCGCACCCTCGCCCCGGGTGTCGGCGTCTCCGCGTCCGCCTGGGAATGGGCCCGCACCCTCATCCGCATGGCCCACACCAGCCCGGCCCTCGGCAAGGTCTGGGCGGAGGTCTGCCAGGCGTCGGAGACGGAACTCGCGGAGGCGCTGGCCGAGCGGCTCACACCGGCCGGCGACAACGGCGACAACGGCGACAGCGGTGACGACGGCGACAGCGGTGACGACGGCGACAGCGGTGCCGAGGCGACGGAGGCGGCGACGGCCGCGGCGGAGGCGGCCAGCCCCCATCTCCGCTTCGCCGCCGCCGTCGCGGGCGCCGCCGTACGCGTCGCCGTGGAGACCTGGGCCCTCACCGAGGCCGCGCCGACGGGCCCGGCCGGCCCCGCCGCCCTGGCCGTCGGCAACCTGGTGGCCCTGGGCGACTTCGCCTGGGAGGCCCCTCAGGGCTGAGGGGCCGCACGCAGCAGCCGCGCCCCCAACTCCCGTACCTCAGCGGCCAGTACGTCCGGACTGCGGACCGTGAACTCGTGCCCGGTCATCGCCAGCCGGACCGCCAGCCACTCCACCGGGTCGCCGGTGGTGCCGTGCAGCACGCTGTGGCCGGGGCCGTCCGGTGCGGGGGTGCCGAACCAGTGCGGAAGGCGGGCGGCGACCTGGTCGGCGGGGGCCGCGAAGCGGACGGTGAACTCCCAGGTCTCGTTGCGCCGCCGGATCGAACGGCGCAGGTACTCCGCCGCGTCGCCGGAGGGGAGTTCGCGCGGGGTGAAGCGGGCGCCGGTGGCGAAGGGCTCGCTGATCCGGTCCACGCGGAAGGTGCGCCAGTCCGCGCGGTCGAGGTCGTAGGCGACGAGGTACCAGCGCCGCCCGGTGGACACCAGCCGGTACGGCTCGGTCAGCCGGCGCGAGTCGCTGCCGTCACCGGCGCGGTAGGCGAACCGGAGCCGCTCGTCACCGGCGATCGTGGACGCGATCACGGTCAGCGTCTCCGGCGCGATGGTCGGGCCGTCGCCGCTGGTCAGCGGGGTGGTCGCGGCCTGGAGGGTGGCCACCTGGCGGCGCAGCCGGGCCGGGAGCACCTGCTCCAGCTTGGCCAGCGCCCGCACCGACGCCTCGTCCACCCCCTCCACCGCGTGTCCGGCACCGGCGCGCAGGCCGACCGCGATGGCGACCGCCTCCTCGTCGTCCAGCACCAGCGGCGGCATCGCCTTGCCCGCGACCAGCCGGTACCCGCCCTCCGCGCCCTTGCTGGCCTGCACCGGATAGCCCAGCTCGCGCAGCCGGTCGATGTCGCGCCGGACCGTACGGCGGGACACCCCGAGCCGGCCGGCCAGCTCGCCGCCGGGCCATTCGCGCGGGGTCTGGAGGAGGGACAGGAGCGTCAGCAGCCGAGCCGGGGTGTCCGTCGTCATGCGTCCGAGCATGCCGCATATCTAGGACACGTTCTGTCCTACTGGTTCACTAGTCTGGAGTACATGACCTCAACGGAACAGACCTCCGGCGCTGACCGGCGCCGCTGGATCGCGCTCGCCATCGTGATGACCGCGGCCTTCATGGACCTCGTGGACGTGACGATCGTGAACATAGCCATCCCCTCCATCCAGCGGGACGAGGGCGCTTCGTTCGGCCAGATCCAGTGGATCACCGCGGGGTACGCGCTGGCGTTCGCGGCCGGTCTGATCACCGGCGGGCGGCTCGGCGACATCCACGGCCGCAGGCGGCTGTTCCTGCTCGGCGTCGGCGGCTTCACCCTCGCCTCGGCGCTGTGCGGCTTCGCCGTCGACCCGGCGATGCTGGTCGCGGCCCGCATCCTCCAGGGCGGCATGGCCGCGATGATGGTCCCGCAGGTGCTCTCCATCGTGCACGCCACCTTCCCCGCTCATGAACGCGGCAAGGTCTTCGGGCTGTTCGGCGCGGTCGTCGGCCTCGGCGCGGTCTCCGGCCCGCTGCTCGGCGCCCTGCTGACGGAGTGGAACCTGTTCGGGCTCGAGTGGCGGCCCATCTTCCTGATCAACCTGCCCGTCGGCATCGCCGCCGTGCTGCTCGGCCGCCGCTACATCACCGAGTCCCGCGCACCCCGGGCCCTCAAGCTGGACCTCGTCGGCGTCGCCCTGGTCACCCTCGGCCTGCTGATGCTGCTCTACCCGCTCACCCGGGGCCGTGAGCTGGGCTGGCCGCTGTGGGGCCACCTGATGATGGCGGGCTCCCTCCCGGTCTTCGCCGTGCTGGTCGCGTACGAGCGGCGCAAGGCGTCCCGCGACGGCTCCCCGCTGGTCGAGCTGTCGCTGTTCCGGGTCCGGAGCTTCGCCGCCGGTATCGCCGTACAGACCGTGTTCGGGATCGCGCTCGGTGTGTTCTTCCTGGTCTGGACGCTGTACATGCAGATCGGCCTCGGCTGGAGCGTGCTGCGCGCCGGGCTGACGGGGGTGCCGTTCTCGCTCGCGGTCTCGACGGCCGCCGCGCTGTCGGTGCAGTTCCTGGTGCCGCGCTTCGGCCGCAAGGTGCTCCAGGCCGGCGCCCTGACGATGGGGCTCGGCGTGCTCATCTACATCTGGGAGTCCGACCGGTACGGCCTTGCCATCGCCTCCTGGCAGATGGCGCTCCCGCTGGTCGTGATGGGTGTCGGCATGGGCCTGATCGTGGCCCCGCTGACCGACGCGATCCTCTCCGAGGTGCCGCGCGAGCACGCCGGATCGGCCTCCGGCCTGATCAACACCGTGCAGCAGATGGGCAACGCGCTCGGGCTCGGCCTGGTGTCCGTCGTCTTCTTCGGGCAGATCGCCGACCGGCTGACCCCGGCGCAGGTGGGCCCGGCCTTCACCGGCGCCTTCCAGCACGCGCTGTGGTGGGTGGCCGGGGTGATGGGCGTGATCTTCCTGCTGATGTCCGCGCTGCCCAAGCGGCCTGCCCAGCATGTGGAGGGCGGGCCGGCCAGGGACCAGGGGGGCCAGGGGGACCAGGAGGACCAGGAACCGGAGCTGGTGTCCTGACAGCCCCTGCGCTTCCGTTCATGTCCGAATGAAGCCCGAACTTGTTTACTTTCCGAAAACGCGGGCGTACTCTCCCAGTGAAACCACACGTTCGGGCATGAGTCGGGGCGGTGGGCGAAGGCTGCGGAGGCGGGCGGACATGTACGGACCGGAGCGTCAGCAGGAGATCCTCCGGCTCGCCCGTGACGGCGGCCGGGTGGACGTGCTGTCGCTGGCCGAGGTGTTCCAGGTCACGGCGGAGACCATCCGCCGGGACCTGAAGGCGCTCGACCGTGCGGGCCTGGTCCGCCGGGTGCACGGCGGCGCCATCCCGGCCGGCCGCCTCGACTTCGAGCCCGACCTCACCGAACGCGAGTCCACCGCCGCCGACGAGAAGGACCGCATCGCCAAGGCGGCCCTCGCCGAACTCCCCGCCGACGGCACGGTCGTCCTCGACGCGGGCACCACCGTGGCCCGCCTCGCCGGCGCGATCCCGCTGGAGGCGACGCTCACCGTCGTCACCCACAGCCTGCCGATCGCCGCCCGCCTCGCCGACCACCCCGGCCTCCAGCTCCACCTGGTCGGCGGCCGCGTCCGCAACCGCACCCGCGCCGCCGTCGACGCCTGGGCCCTGCGTGCCTACGGCGAGATCCGCGCCGACGTGGCCTTCGTCGCCGCCAACGGCTTCTCCGCCGAGCACGGCCTGTCCACCCCCGACCTCGCCGAGGCCGCCGTCAAGCGCGCGGCCGTCGCAGCCGCCCGCCGGGTGGTCCTGCTCGCGGACTCCGCCAAGCACGGCCAGGAGCACTTCGCCCGCTTCGGCGGCCTGGGCGACGTGGACCTGCTGATCACCGACAGCGGGCTCAGCCCCGACGACGCGGCCGTCATCGAGCGCGGCGGCACGGAAGTAGTACGCGCGTGATCCTCACCGTCACCCCCAACCCCTCCCTGGACCGCACCTACGAGGTCCCCGTCCTGGAGCGCGGCGAGGTCATCCGGGCCTCGGGGGAGCGCACGGACCCCGGCGGCAAGGGCGTCAACGTCTCCCGCGCGGTCGCCGCGGCCGGCCGGCGCACCCTCGCCGTGCTGCCGCTCGGCGGCGCGCCCGGCGCCCTGATCGCCGAGCTGCTCGACGCCCAGGGCATCGAGGTCGCGCCCGTACCCGTCGCCGGGGCCACCCGGTCCAACATCGCGCTGGCGGAGGCGGACGGTGTCCTGACGAAGATCAACGCGCCGGGCCCGGAGCTGACCCCGGCCGAGCAGGAGTCGCTCCTCGGCGCCGTGCGCACGCACTCGGCCGACGCCGACTGGATCGCCTGCTGCGGCAGCCTCCCCCTCGGCCTCGCCCCGTCCTGGTACGCCGATGTCGTCGCCCGCGCCCACTCGGCGGGCGCCCGCATCGCGCTGGACACCTCGGGACCGGCCCTGCTCCAGGCGCTGCGCGCCCGGCCCGACGTGGTCAAGCCCAACGCCGAGGAACTGTCCGCCGCCGTCGGCCGCCCGCTGCTCACCGTGGGCGACGCGGTCAAGGCGGCCGAGGAGCTGCGGGCGATGGGCGCCCGCGCGGTCCTGGCCAGCCTGGGCGCCGACGGGCAGTTGCTGGTGGACGACGACGGCGCCTGGTTCGGCACCGCCCGCGTGGCCGCCGTCCGCAGCAACGTCGGCGCGGGGGACTCCTCCCTCGCCGGGTTCCTGATCGCCGGGGGCAGCGGGCCCGAGGCCCTCGCCTCCGCCGTGGCGCACGGCGCGGCCGCCGTCCAGCTGCCGGGCAGCGTGATGCCGACACCGGCCGACCTGGACCCCGCCTCGGTCACGGTCACGACGGACGTCCCCGTCGACCTGGTGCTGACGGAGCCGGTGTCATGACCGGCCCGCACCGGCGGCCCGCCGCCCCCCGTACCCACCTCCACGTCCCCCACGTCCCCCACACCTCCATTCATGGTGCGCCCACCCCAGACAGCAGGGCGATACGCGAGCAAAGGAGCCCGCGATGAGCGAGATGATCAGCGCGGACCTGGTCGACCTCGACCTGTCCGCCGAGAGCAAGGAAGCGGCGGCGCGTGCCCTCGCCGAGCGCATGGTGGCCGAGGGGCGGGTGACCGACCTGGACGGCTTCCTCGCCGACGTGGCCGCCCGTGAGGCCCAGATGCCGACCGGTCTCGACGGCGGCATCGGCATCCCGCACTGCCGCAGCGAGCACGTCACCGAGCCGACGCTCGCCTTCGGGCGCAGCGCCGCCGGAGTCGACTTCGGCGCGCCGGACGGCCCGGCCGACCTGATCTTCCTGATCGCGGCCCCGGCCGGAGCGGATGACGCCCACCTCACGATCCTCTCCGCGCTGGCCCGGCAGCTGATGAACACCGAGTTCACGGACGCGCTGCGCGGGGTGTCCGACGCGGAGACCGCGGCGGCGCTGGTAAGGGGGGACGTGACTCCTGCCGAGGCCGCGCAGGGTGCGGCTGCCGGACAGGCCACCGACACCGCCACGGCGCCGGCGGCGGCCTCCGCCGGCGCCGCGGCGGGCAGTACCACCCCGGAGCCCGCCGCGGCCGCGGAGGAGCGCCCGTTCCGTATCGTCGCCGTCACCTCCTGCCCCACCGGCATCGCCCACACCTACATGGCCGCCGAGTCGCTGGAGAACGCCGGCCGTGAGGCGGGCGTCGAGGTGATCGTCGAGACGCAGGGCTCGGCCGGCTTCACCCGGCTCGACCCGGCGGTGATCGAGGCGGCCGACGGTGTGGTCTTCGCCCACGACGTGCCGGTGCGCGAGAAGGACCGTTTCGCCGGCAAGCCCACCGTGGACGTCGGCGTGAAGGCGGGCATCAACCGCCCCGCCCAACTCATCTCCGAGGTCCGCGCCAAGGCGGAACGCGGCGAGGCGACCGCCCCGGCGGGCGCGGGAGCCACCCCCGTGGACCGCGCGGGTGACTCCACCGAGGGCTACGGCACCAAGCTCCGCAAGTGGCTGATGTCCGGCGTCAGTTACATGGTCCCGTTCGTCGCGGCGGGCGGTCTGCTCATCGCCCTGGGCTTCGCCGTCGGCGGCTGGACGGTGAAGAAGGCGCCCTCCGTCATGGACCACTTCGTGTGGACCCAGTCCGACAGCTGGGGCGCGCTGCTTTTCCAGATCGGCGGCATGGCGTTCAACTTCCTGGTCCCGGTGCTCGCCGGGTACATCGCCTACGGCATGGCCGACCGGCCGGGCCTCGTCCCCGGCTTCGTCGGCGGCGCGATCTCGCTCAGCATCAACGCGGGCTTCCTCGGCGGCCTCGCGGCCGGTTTGATCGCCGGTGGCGTGGTGCTGGCGATCCAGCGGGTGCGGATACCGGCGGCCCTGCGCGGCATCATGCCGGTGGTGGTGATCCCGCTGATCTCCTCGGCGGTCGTCGGCTTCCTGATGTTCGTGGTGATCGGCAAGCCCATCGCCGCCGCCCAGAAGGGCATGACCGACTGGCTGAACGGCCTCACCGGCACCAACGCCGTCCTGCTCGGCGCGCTCCTCGGCCTGATGATGTGCTTCGACCTGGGCGGTCCGGTCAACAAGGTCGCCTACACCTTCGCCACCGCCGGTATCGCGGTCGCCGGTCCCAGTGACTCCGCGATGACGATCATGGCCGCGGTGATGGCCGCCGGCATGGTCCCGCCGCTGGCCATGGCCCTGGCCACGACCGTGCGCGGCAAGCTCTTCACCCCGGCCGAGCGGGAGAACGGCAAGGCCGCCTGGGTGCTCGGCGCCTCCTTCATCTCCGAGGGCGCGATCCCGTTCGCCGCCGCCGACCCGCTGCGGGTCATCCCGTCCGCGATGGTGGGCGGCGCGGTCACCGGTTCGCTGTCGATGATGTTCGACGCGACGCTGCGCGCCCCGCACGGCGGCATCTTCGTGGTCCCGCTGATCGGCAACCCGTTCCTCTACCTCGTCGCCATCGCGGCCGGCGTCTGTGTCAGCACCGCCCTGGTCGTCGTCCTCAAGGGCATGCGCAAGCCGGCCCAGGGCACCCCGGCCGCCGACTCGGCCGAGAGCGCGGCGGCGGGGGAGAAGGGGAGCAAGCAGCCCGTGGCCGCCTGAGCCCCGTCGCACCCGTAAGCGTCCCCCCGGCTACCCCGTCGGCGACCCCGCCGGGGGGACGCGGGGTGTCGCGGGGTCGGCCCAGGAGCCTTCAGCCGGGCCGGGCCGCGCGGTGCTCCATGGCGTCGCGGGCCGCGTCCGGGGTGGCGTACACCTCGCACATGTGGCGGCCGTCGGGGGTGGCGGTGTGCTCGACCTCCCACAGGGAGATCTCCCGGCCGTCCCGCAGCAGGAACGCGTGCTCGTACAGCGCGAAGCTCATCCCGGCCCGCGCGGTGCGGCCGGTGCGGCCGAATGCCTGGGTGATCTCGTGCGCCGCCGCCGTGGCCAGCAGCGCCGACAGCTCCTCGTCCTTGCCGGGGTGGTCCGGGTTCTCCGCCCGGCGCAGCAGCCTGCGGGCGTGGTCCGGGGAGTTGTCCGCCACGTAGGCGTGCCGGGGCTCGGGTACGGCCCCCAGCTCGGTCAGCACCGGCAGCTCGAGGTCCGAGGTGTCGTACGGCAGCGCCAGCCGCGCCGTGGCGGTGTGCAGCTCCTCCTCGTCGAGATACACCTCGTGCTGCGCCTCCGCGCCCGGCGCGGTGTTGTGCGCCAGCTCCCAGAGCGTGACCGCCGAGCCGTCCGCGAGCAGCCAGGTGTGCCGGTACGTCTCCCGGTGCAGGCCCGCGCTGTGGTGGGCGGAGTGCAGCGAACTGTCGTGCGCCAGCGCGCAGTCCAGCTCTCTGAGGACCTCGTCGGGCAGCTCGAACGAGTTCAGGGCACGGCCGAGAAGTCGCGCGAGGTGCTCCTCCGGAGACTCGGGCGACTGGGCGGACTCGTACTCCGCCGTCTCGTACGGAACGCTCAAGGTGTCTCCCGGCGTCGCTGCATGTCACCTGGTGGGTGCATACCGTAGCCCCTCGATCGGACATCATGTCCGGGAACTGGGAAACGTATCCGAGTAAACGCGGGGCGTGGCCGGATGGTTCCCGGTCGGCGGCCGAATTGCCCTGCCGGGCAAGGCTTTTCTTCTCTTGTGCACCCCTCCGTCACCTATCGTCTCGCGCGCGACGTCCCGTACAGCTCCTCGTACGACGGCCACGCCCCGCCCGGCTCCGACACCGGGTGCGCGGCGCGTACGGCGCGGGTGACGGCGCGGGTCACCAGGTCCGCGCCGGCGGCCAGGATCTCGTTCAGCGCGGCCGGCGCCGGGTCCAGCGGGCGGGCGCCGGTGGCCAGGGTGAACACCGTGTCGCCGTCGTGCAGCAGGTGCACCGGCCGGACGGCGCGCGCGATGCCGTCGTGCGCCGTGCCCGCCACCTTCTGCGCCTGCGCCTTGGAGAGGTCCGCGTCGGTGGCCACCACGGCGAGCGTGGTGTTCAGCGGGGGCGGTGCGTTCCGCGCGGCGACCTCGTCCAGCCGGCGCCGGGCCGCCTCCCGCACCCCCGGCTCCGGGTACACCACCGGCCCGTCGAACAACTCCCCGTACAGCACGCCCGTTTCAGCGTCCAGTACGGCACCGGCGGAGTTCACCACCACGAGCGCGCCCACGGTGACCCCGGAGCCGAGCACCACGCTCGCGGTACCCACCCCGCCCTTGAGGCACCCCGCGACCGCCCCGGTCCCGGCCCCCACGGACCCTTCGCCCACCGGCGCACCCGGCGCGCTCGCGGCGGCCGCCTCCACCGCGGCCCGCCCCATCCCGGCGTCGGGACGGGCCCGGAAGTCCCCGCCGCGCCCCAGGTCGAAGAGGCAGGCCGCCGGCACGACCGGCACCACATGCCCCGCCTCGGGCCCCACGCGCACCCCCCGCCCCCGCTCCTCCAGCCAGCCCATCACCCCCGACGCGGCATCCAGCCCGTACGCGCTCCCTCCGGCAAGCACGACGGCGTCCACCCGCCCCACCACGTTGCGTGGGTCCAGCGCGTCGGTCTCCTTGGTGCCGGGTCCCCCGCCCCGCACATCCACGGCGGCCACGGCGCCGCCCGCCGGCGCGAGCACCACGCTCACCCCGCTGAGCCACCCGTCCCCCCACCGGCCCGCGTGCCCGACCCGGACCCCACCGACATCCGTCAACGCCCCAGCCGTCGTCATACCGGCAGTCTGGCCCACCGCTCCGTCCGCCGACGACGGCGGTGCGCGGTGTCTCCGTCCGGTTGCAGCTGCCCGACTGCGGGCCCGGCCCGAGCGGTGCCGGAAGGTGTGGATGAGGGGGCTCCGGACGGCGGGGTCCATGTGATGGGCGCCGGGGATCACCGGGTCAGGAGCCGCGGGGATCGTCCATACCGTCGTCCCGGCGGGTCCGTGCGGCGGGCGGGTCCGTGCGGCGGGCGCCGGAACGTGCTCGCCGCCGGACCGTACCCTGGAGGCATGAGCGACACCCCCGCACCCGAGCCGCGCGACCCGAAGGCCGCGCTCGTCTTCGACGACCCGCTGAACCAGCAGTCCTCGGACGACACGGACCGGGGGTGGGGCGATCGTCCGGCCGGCGACAGCGCCGCCGACCTCAGGCGTTTCCTCGACGAGAAGCCGCCCCACCACCTCTGAACGGTGCGGAGGGCTCGCGTCAGCGCCCGTCCGGCCCGGCCGCGCGCTGCCGGGTGACCGTCCCGTCCGCCGCGCCCGTGCGCTGGGCGACCAGCAGGTCGCGGATGTCCTGGAGGACCTCCAGCTCCGTCACCGGGTCCGGCTCCGGCTCGGTCCTGCCGGTGCGGGCCTGCTTGCGGGCCTCCTGGCGGGCCAGGTACCTCGTCATCGGCAGCACCATCAGGAAGTACACCACCGCCGCGGTGATCAGGAAGTTCAGCGCGGCCCCGGCCACCGAGCCCCAGAGGATCTGCACGCCGCCCTCGGCGCTGCCGTCCGCTCCCGGCTTGCAGGGGTCCTTCAGGCAGTACGTGTAGTGGTCCAGGTTCTTGGTGCCGATCGCGCCGACCAGCGGGTTGATGACGCCCTTCACCACCGAGGTGACGATGCTGGTGAAGGCGGCACCGATGACCACGGCGACCGCCAGGTCGATGACGTTGCCGCGCATCAGGAAGGCTTTGAAGCCGTCCAGAATGCTCGTCGCTTCCTTCTTCGCATTCACCTCGGTGAGTCTCCTCGTCATGTACACAGGCTGGGGAACAGAGCGCTCCGCAACCTACGTCAAGGTGCGGCCACCCTGTCCAGTCCCGCAGCTCTATCGAGCGACTTGACCGCACGCTTCCGGAAATGTCGCCGGCAAGGTTCACCACAGCGTCACCGCCAGCCTGGCCAGGGGATTCGCCCCCACCAGCCGAGCCGCCGTGGCACGGGGCACCGCCAGCACGACCAGCGCCCCCTCGGTGACGCTTCCCTCACCGGCACCCGCCGCCCGGTCGGCACCCGGGCCCAGCGGCTCCGGCAGCCGCACCACCCGCGCCCCGCGCGCCAGCACCCGCGCCGGCCCGCCACCCGCCGAGCGCTCCTCGGCCGCGACCACGTCCACCCGGTCACCCGGGCGCAGCAGCCGCACCGCGGCCGCGTCGGCGATGCGCACCGGGGCCCGGACCAGCTCACCAGGGCCGTGCCCGCGCGCCGGACCGGCGGCCGGGTGCCCCCGGGGCCGCTCGGCGGACGCAGTGCCGCCGCCCGGCGAGCGGGGGCCGGCCGCCACCAGCGCCGCCGCCGTCACCGCCAGTCCCGCCGTGACCGCCCGGCCCCGGTACCGCGCCAGCCGCCCCGCCGCCCCGGCCCCGCCCCGCACGCGCAGAGGCGGGAAGAAGGGGAGCTGACAGGTCGCCGGGGCGTCGGTCCCGAGCGGGCGGGGCACACGGAAGGGGGGAGCGGGGACGGTGTTCGGGTTCACGGACATCTGGATCACCACCTGCGACGAGGGAACGCTCTGCGATCCCCACGATGACCCGCCCGGCAGAACCCCGCCGGCGCCCGTGGACAACCCACCGGTTGTGGAAAACTCCGTCACCCGAACGAGAAACGCCGCCCCGCCGCCCCGCCGCCCCGCGCCTACGGCAGCGGTATCCCCGGCTCCATCCCCCCGAGCGCCCCCACGCACAGACAGTCCCGCTCATCCGTGGCCGGCAGCCCCGCCACCGCGTCGAACAGCACTCCCCGCAGCCGGTCCACGTTGGCCGCGAACACCCGCAGCACCTCGTCGTGGGACACGCCCTCGCCGGTCTCCGCGCCCGCGTCCAGGTCGGTGACCAGCGTCAGGGAGGTGTAGCAGAGCTCCAGTTCACGGGCGAGCGCCGCCTCCGGATGCCCGGTCATCCCCACCACCGACCAGCCCTGCGCCTGATGCCACAGGGACTCGGCGCGGGTGGAGAAGCGCGGCCCCTCCACCACGACCAGCGTGCCGCCGTCCACCGGGGTCCAGTCCCGCGACCGGGCCGCCTTCAGCGCGATGCTCCGCCCGGCCGGGCAGTACGGGTCGGCCAGCGACACATGCACCACGTTGGGCACGGTCCCGTCCGGCAGCGGGAGCCCGTCGAAATAGGTCTGCTGCCGCGCCTTGGTGCGGTCGACCAGCTGGTCCGGCACCAGCAGCGTGCCCGGACCGTACTCCGGCCGCAGCCCGCCCACCGCGCACGGCCCGAGAACCTGGCGGACGCCCAGCGAACGCAGTGCCCACAGGTTGGCCCGGTAGTTGATGCGATGCGGCGGGAGGTGGTGCCCGCGCCCGTGCCGGGGCAGGAAGGCCACCCGCCGGCCCGCGATCTCGCCCACGAAGACGGAGTCGGAGGGCGCCCCGTAGGGGGTGTCCACCTGGACCTCGGTCACGTCGTCGAGGAAGGAGTAGAAGCCCGAGCCGCCGATTACGCCGATCTCTGCGTTCGCCATGTCCAGCACCCTAACGGGCCACCGAGAGCGACCACCAGGATCACCCGCGCGCACCCATGCCGACGACCCCGCCGTCGCAGAACGGCAGGGTCCGGGACGGCGTGGGTCTCAGGCGGCGGAGCCGGCCGAGGACGATGTCGAAGAAGACGACGAAGACGACGCCGACGAAGACGACGCCGGCGACTTCGAGTCCGAAGACGACGACTTCGAGTCCGAGGACGACGAGGACGGCTTCGCGGCCGGGCTGCTGCTCGACGACGCACCGCGCGAATCGTTGCGGTAGAAACCGGAGCCCTTGAAGACAATGCCGACCGCGGAGAACACCTTCTTCAAGGGGCCACCGCAGCTGGGGCAGTCGGTCAGGGCGTCGTCGGTGAACTTCTGCACCGCCTCAAGGCCCTCGCCGCAGTCCTTGCACTGGTACTGGTAGGTCGGCACTGTCTTCCTCCTGGCACTCTCACTCAATGAGTGCTAACGATGTTCCATAGTGACGCATTCCCGGGGATCAGTCCACCGTGACCGGCTCGCGGTGACCGACGCCACGCGCCACGGTACGGTTCCGGGCCCCCGCCACCAGCAGCGGACGCAGGGCGAGGATCGCGGCCAGCGCCGGTACGGTCCCGGCCATCGGCACCAGGAACCCGGCGCCCTCCCACAGCCGGTCCTCCCATTGTCCCGCCACCGTGACGGCGGCCGCCTGGCCCAGCGCGACCGCGCCGGTCAGCCAGGTGAACGCCTCCGTCCGGGCGCCCGCCGGCACCAGGTCCTCCACCAGGGTGTATCCCGTGATCAGCGCGGGCGCGACGCACATGCCGACCAGCAGGCCGAGACCGGCCAGCAGCGGCACCGAGTGCACCGTCCACAGCGCGGAGGCGGCCAGCGCGAGCCCCGCGTACCCGGCCATGAGCCGGCGCCGGGGCGACGACTTCCAGGCGACGGCGCCGCAGACCACGCCGGAGAGCATGTTTCCGGCGGCGAAGACGCCATAGAGGACGCCGTTCAGACCGGGCTCCCCGATGGACTCGGTGAACGCGGCCAGCGAGACCTGCATCCCGCCGAAGACCGCGCCGATGCCGAGGAACGCCACGCTCAGCACCCGTACGCCGGGCACCCGGAGGGCGGACACGCGCGCGTGCGTCTCGCCGGAGGCCTCCGCGTGCTTTCCGGCCGGCGGCTGCGTACCCCGCTGGGCGGCGAACAGCAGGCCGCCGACCAGGGTCAGCGCGGCCTCCGTGACCAGACCGGCCGCCGGCGTGACGGCGGTGCACAGGGCGGTGGCCAGCAGCGGGCCGACGACGAAGGTCAGCTCGTCCGTGACCGACTCGAAGGCCGTCGCCGTGCTCATCAGCGGCGAGCCCTTCAGCCGCGCGGCCCAGCGGGCCCGCACCATGGGCCCTACCTGCGGGACCGAGGCGCCGGTCGGCACGGCCGCCGCGAACAGCGCCCATAGGGGGGCGTGCGCCAGCGCGAGCGCGGTCAGGGTGAGCCCCGCCGCCGCGTGCACGACGACACCGGGCAGCAGCACGGCCCGCTGGCCCCAGCGGTCCGCGAGACGGCCGCTGTAAGGCGCGAACAGGGCCATGGAGACCCCGGTGACGGCCGCGGCGGCACCGGCGGCGCCGTACGAGCCGGTGGTGTGCCGCACCAGCAGCACGATGGAGATGGTGAGCATGGCGAACGGCTGGCGTGCGGCGAAGCCGGGGACCAGGAAGGTCCACGCGCCCCTGGTACGCAGCAGTCGCCCGTACCCCGGACGCGTCGGCTGCTCGGTGGTGACCGTGGATGCCACGGCCCGTGCCTCTCTTCCGCCTGGTAGCGCGCCCGTGCGGGGGGCACCGAGAGCCGTCCTCTTGCGCGCGGAACTGCGGTAGATACCGGTGGAGGTGCTCAGGTCCGGCCGCCATACGGTCGCGCCAGCTCTGCGTCAGACGAATCGGACAGAGTTGGTTCGATCAGATGCCCTGATCGTACAGGCGGTCCCCGCCGCCGGGCCCTGTGAGAACCAGCACCCTCAGTGCCGGTGCTCCTTGCCCCCGGTGCCCAGCCAGTCGGCCAGCTTGCCGCCCTGGGTGACCGCGCGCAGGCGCCGTTCGGCCTGGTCGCGGACCGGGTCGGTGGCGACCACCAGCAGCTCGTCCCCGTGCCGCAGCACGGTCGTGGGGGAGGGCACGAAGGACCTGCCGTCGCGTACGACGAGCGTGACGGCGGCACCCGGCGGCAGCCGCAGCTCGCCCACCTCCACACCGTGCATCCGGGAGTCGTCCGGCACCGTCAGCGACAGCAGATGGCCGCGCAGCCGCTCCAGCGGCGCCGACTCGATCCCGAGGTCGGACGCCGCGCCCTCCTCGCCGAGCCGCAGCTCGCGGGCCAGCCAGGGCAGGGTCGGGCCCTGGACCAGGGTGTAGACGACGACCAGCACGAAGACGATGTTGAAGAGCCGGCGGCTGCCTTCGACGCCGCTCACCATCGGGATGGTCGCCAGGATGATGGGGACCGCGCCGCGCAGCCCGGCCCAGGACATCAGCGCCTGCTCCTGCCACGGCACCCGGAACGGGGTCAGGCTCAGCACCACGCTCAGCGGACGGGCCACCATGGTCAGCACCAGTCCGATGATCAGCGCGGGCACCACGTCGTCGCCCAGCTCGTGCGGGGTCACCAGCAGGCCGAGCAGGACGAACATGCCGATCTGTGCGATCCAGCCGAGCCCCTCCGCGAACCCGCGCGTGGCCGGCCAGTGCGGCAGCTTGGCGTTGCCCAGCACCATCGACGCCAGATAGACAGCGAGGAAGCCGCTGCCGTGGGCCAGGGAGCCGGCCGCGTAGGCGGTGACGGCGATGGCAAGCACGGCGATCGGGTAGAGACCGGACGCGGGCAGCGCGACGTGCTTGAGCCCCCAGGAACCGATGAACCCCACCGCGAGGCCCAGGGCGGCGCCTATGGCCAGCTCCAGCACGATCTCGGCCAGCAGGACGTACCAGTGCTCGACCGGGCCCGCCTGGCAGAAGGCGACGACCAGGATGACCACCGGGGCGTCGTTGAAGCCGGACTCCGCCTCCAGCGTGCCCGTCACGCGCGAGGGGAGCGGAATCCTGCGCAGGACGGAGAACACGGCCGCCGCGTCGGTCGAGGAGACCACCGCGCCGACGATGAACGCCTGCCGCCACTCCAGCCCGACCAGATAATGCGCGCCCGCCGCCGTGGTGCCGACGCTGACCGCGACGCCCACCGTCGCCAGCACGGAGGCGGACGGCAACGCCGGCCGCACCTCCTTCCACTTCGTGCCGAGACCGCCCTCGGCGAGGATCACGACCAGGGCCGCGTACCCGATGACCTGGGTCATCTCGGCGTTGTCGAAGTGGATGTTCCCGATGCCGTCGGAGCCCATGAGGACGCCGATCCCCAGGTAGACGAGCAGACTGGGGAGCCCGCTGCGCGAGGAGATCCGCACGGCCGCGACCGCGACCAGGAGGACCAGCGAGCAGGCGAACAGGAGCTGGTCGAGGTGATGGACAGTCAGCGGCGCATCCCTTCGTTGGCCCGCGCGGGGGCGCACGTGGGCTCGCGTACACAAGACACCGAGGGGCGGCGGACCGCACCCGACTACTTCGTTACCTTACCTAACTCTTGACGCTTCCTTGACGCTCGGCTTGGCAAGATCGAACGCCCGTCCGCGCTGGTTCCCGACTCCGCGTCAAGTGGCTCAGGGCCCTGCGCCTATGGTTGCTCCAGCGCTCATTCATAGTCACAGCCCCGCCTGCCGCTCGCGTGAGGACAGCAAGGACAGCGATGCCCCCGAATACCACCGCCACATCGGGCGACAAGCCCGGCAAGTCCGGCAGGAAGAAGGGGCGCAAAGCCCGCCTTGTCGTGATTGTGCTGGTCCTGGCCCTCATCGGAGGCATAGCCTTCGGGGCGTTCTGGTCCATCAGTACGGTGCGTGCCTCCTTCCCGCAGACCAAGGGATCGGTCACGCTGGAGGGCCTCTCCGGCCCCGTCGACGTCAAGCGCGACGGCTACGGCATCCCCCAGATCTACGCCTCCTCCGACGCCGACCTGTTCATGGCGCAGGGCTACGTCCAGGCGCAGGACCGGTTCTACGAGATGGACGTGCGCCGCCACCTCACCTCCGGGCGCCTGTCGGAGATGTTCGGCAAGGGCCAGGTCAAGAACGACTCCTTCCTGCGCACCCTCGGCTGGGACCGGGTGGCGAAGCAGGAGTACGACACCAAGCTGGCGCCCGCGACGAAGAAGTACCTCCAGGCGTACGCCAAGGGTGTCAACGCCTACCTGGAGGGCAAGGACGGCCAGGACGTCTCGCTGGAGTACGCGGCCCTGGGCTTCACCGGTGACTACGAGCCCGCCGACTGGACCCCGGTCGACTCCGTGGCGTGGCTGAAGGCGATGGCCTGGGACCTGCGAGGCAACATGCGCGACGAGACCGACCGCGCGCTGATGACCAGCCGTCTGAGCCCGGAGCAGATCCGCGAGCTGTACCCGGACTACCCCTTCGACCGGAACAAGCCGATCGTGCGCGAGGGCCAGTACAGCGAGCTGGGCAAGACCTTCCAGCAGGACGGCGCCCCGTCAGGGACCGGCACGGGCACCCAGGGCACGACGGGCGGCACGGGTACGGGTACCTCCGGTACGGGTACTGGTACTGGTACCGGCACAGGCACAGGCACAGGCACAGGCACAGGCACAGGCACAGGCACAGGCACAGGCACTGGTACGGGTACGGGTACTGGTACCGGTATCACCGGCACCGGTACCACCGGCACCAGCACCGGTCTCGCCGGCCAGCTCACCGGCCTCACCAAGGTCCTCGACGACCTCCCCACCGCCGTCGGCGTCAACGGCCAGGGCATCGGCTCCAACTCCTGGGTCGTCTCCGGCGAGCACACGATCACCGGCAAGCCGCTCCTCGCCAACGACCCGCATCTCTCCGCCTCGCTGCCCTCGGTCTGGTACCAGATGGGCCTGCACTGCCGGAGCGTCTCCAGCAAGTGCCAGTACGACGTCGCGGGCTACACCTTCGCCGGGATGCCCGGTGTGGTCATCGGCCACAACGGCAGCATCGCCTGGGGCATGACCAACTCCGGTGTCGACGTCAGCGACCTCTACCTGGAGAAGCTCTCCGGCGACGGCTACCTGTACAACGGCAAGGTCCGCCCCTTCCGCACCCGTGAGGAGACCATCGAGGTCGCCGGGGGCGCGGCCAAGAAGATCGTGGTCCGGCAGACCGCCGACGGCATGCCGCTGCTCTCCGACCGTGACGACGAGCTGGTGGAGGCCGGCCGCAAGGCCGGCGTCGACACCGCGGCCCCCGACCGCGGCGACGGCTACGGCATCGCGCTGCGCTGGACCGCGCTGGACCCGGGCACCTCCATGGACGCGGTGTTCGCCATGGACAAGGCGTCCGACTGGACGAGCTTCCGCTCGGCCGCCGCCCTGTTCGACGTGCCCTCGCAGAACCTGGTCTACGCCGACTCCCGGCACATCGGCTACACCCTGCCCGGCAAGATCCCGACCCGCCGGGCGGGCGACGACGGTTCGGTGCCGGCGCCGGGCTGGGACTCCAAGTACCGCTGGACCGGCTTCCTGGACCAGGACGAGCTGCCCTTCGAGTACGACCCGAAGCGCGGCTACATCGTCACCGCCAACCAGGCCGTGGTCGACAAGGACGCGTACCCCTACACCCTGACCACCGACTGGGGGTACGGCGCCCGCAGCCAGCGCATCGCCGACCTGATCGAGTCCAAGATCAGGGACGGCGGCAAGGTCTCCACCGACGACATGCGCCAGATGCAGCTCGACAACAGCAGCGAGATCGCCAAGCTGCTGGTGCCCAGGCTGCTGAAGCTCGACCTGGACGACCCGGAGGTCCGCAAGGCGCAGAAGCTGCTGGAGGGCTGGGACTACACCCAGGACGCCGACTCGGCCGCGGCCGCCTACTTCAACGCCGTGTGGCGCAACATCCTCAAGCTCGGCTTCGGCGAGAAGCTCCCCAAGGAGCTGCGCGTCAAGGGTCAGTGCCTGTGGGTGGAGAAGGCCGGCAGCACCGGCCCGCTGGACGACCGGAGCAAGGTCCGCGAGTGCGGCGAGCGCGCCGCCGACCAGGCGCAGCCGGACGGTGGCGACCGCTGGTTCGAGGTCGTGCGCACCTTGCTGGACAAGCCGGACAGCCTGTGGTGGCAGACGCCGAAGTCGGGCAACCGCCCGGCCGCGCACAACCGCGACGAGCTGTTCACCCGTGCCCTGATCGACGCCCGCTGGGAGCTGACCGCCAAGCTCGGCAAGGACATCGACACCTGGAGCTGGGGCCGGCTGCACCGGCTGTTCCTGAAGAACCAGACGCTCGGCCTCCAGGGCCCGGAGCTGATCCAGTACGCGCTCAACCGCGGACCCTGGAAGCTCAGCGGCGGCGAGGCCACCGTCAACGCCACCGGCTGGAACGCCGCCGGGGGCTACGGAGTGGTGTGGGTGCCGTCCATGCGGATGGTGATCAACATGGCGGACCTCGACAAGTCCCGCTGGATCAACCTCAGCGGTGCTTCCGGACACGCCTTCAACGCCCACTACACCGACCAGACCGACAAGTGGGCCGACGGCGATCTGCTGCCCTGGTCCTTCTCCGCCAAGTCGGTCGACGGGAGCACGAAGGACACGCTGAACCTGCGGCCGTGAGGTCGAGATGACGGTACGAAGGCCCTCACGCGTACGCGGGTGAGGGCCTTCGCCCGTGTCGGGGGCGCTCAGGGGCGCGCGAAGCGGCGTACGCCCGTCGGGGTCACCACGGCGTGCACCGGGCGGTCGTGCGCCTCCGCGGGCACCCGCGTCACCACCTCCGTGTCGTACAGCAGTACGACGAGCGCCGGGCGCGCGCCCGCGTGCTCCAGGCGCGTGAGCACCCGGTCGTACGACCCCCCGCCCCGCCCCAGCCGTGTCCCGCGCGCGTCCACCGCGAGGCCGGGCAGCAGCACCACGTCCGCCAGCGCCACGGCGGCGGGGCCGAGAGGCGCCCCGGTGGGCTCGGCCAGCTCCATCCGCCCGCCGTGCCGGACCGCCGCCAGCGAGCCGGGTCCGGTGTACGCGCCCCAGTCGAGATCGTCGTCGGGCAGCAGCACCGGGAGCAGTACGCGGGTGCCCTGCCGGCGCAGTGCCTCCAGCAGCTCGGCGGTACCGGGCTCGGTGCCCGTCGAGACGTACGCGGCGACCGTGCGCGCGTCGGCGAGTTCGGGCAGCCGGAGCGCGTGCGCGGCCAGCGCGGAGCCCGCCTCCACGCGCTCAACAAGCCCCAACGCCCTTCTGTTCGCGAGGAGTTCGCGGCGCAGTTCGCGCTTTTCGAGGTCGGTCGCGCGTCCGTCGTATTTCAATGACCGTCTCGGTTTCTCTCGTCCGCCTCTATCACGTCCACCTAAGCGGAGCAGCAGATTCTCCGCAAAGGGCACCGGTTAGAGTGGCGCGCATGACTCAGTCGCATCCCAGGATCAGCAAGGCTGTCATCCCGGCAGCCGGGCTCGGCACCCGTTTCCTGCCCGCCACCAAGGCCACTCCCAAGGAGATGCTGCCGGTCGTGGACAAGCCGGCGATCCAGTACGTCGTCGAGGAAGCGGTCTCTGCCGGCCTTGAGGACGTGCTGATGGTCACGGGACGCAACAAGCGGCCGCTGGAGGACCACTTCGACCGCAATTACGAGCTGGAGTCGGCCCTTCAGAAGAAGGGGGACGCCGACCGGCTCGCGAAGGTGCAGGAGTCCAGCGACCTGGCCACGATGCACTACGTCCGCCAGGGCGACCCCCGGGGTCTCGGCCACGCCGTGCTGTGCGCCGCCCCGCACGTCGGCCACGAGCCCTTCGCGGTGCTCCTCGGCGACGACCTGATCGACCCCCGCGACCCCCTGCTCCAGCGCATGGTGGAGGTCCGGGAGCAGCACGGCGGCAGCGTGATCGCCCTCATGGAGGTCGCCCCCGAGCAGATCCACCTCTACGGCTGCGCGGCCGTGGAGAGCACCGAGGACGGCGACGTCGTCAAGGTCACCGGCCTGGTCGAGAAGCCGGACCCGGCGGACGCCCCGTCGAACTACGCGATCATCGGCCGCTACGTCCTCGACCCGCACATCTTCGACATACTCCGCAAGACCGAGCCCGGCCGGGGCGGCGAGATCCAGCTCACCGACGCCCTCCAGCAGCTCGCGGAGGACGAGAAGGTCGGCGGTCCGGTGTACGGCGTCGTCTTCAGGGGCCGCCGCTATGACACCGGCGACCGCGCCGACTACCTGCGTGCCATTGTCCGCCTCGCGTGCGAACGTGAGGATCTGGGCCCGGACTTCCAGGCCTGGCTGCGCAGTTTCGTCGCCGAGGAGATGTAGCAACGTTGAGCACCGCCGCGAACCGTCCCGTCGGACCGGACCACGTGTGGTCGGTGGACGAGCACCTGGAGGACATTCTCAGCACCGTCCGCCCGCTCGAACCCATCGAGCTCCAGCTCCCCGACGCGCAGGGCTGTGCGCTGGTCGACGACATCATGGTGCCGGTGTCCCTGCCGCCCTTCGACAACAGCTCCATGGACGGTTACGCGGTACGGGTCACGGACGTGACCGGTGCGAGCGAGGAGTTCCCGGCGGTCCTGGACGTCGTCGGTGACATCGCGGCGGGCGACGCCGCCCCGGTCCAGGTCGGCCCCGGCCAGGCGGCGCGCATCATGACGGGCGCGCCGCTGCCGCCCGGCGCCGAGGCGGTCGTCCCCGTCGAGTGGACGGACGCCGGGCTCGGCGGCGGTCCCGCGAGCGGTATGCGGGCCCGCGCCCAGGCGCCCGAGGGCGCCGAGGGGCAGGTCCGGGTCTTCCGGCCCGCCGGGACCGGGGCGCACGTCCGGCCCAGCGGCAGCGATGTGCGCGCCGGTGAACGGGCGCTCGCCGCGGGCACGGTCATCGGTCCCTCCCAGATCGCCCTGCTGGCCGCGATCGGCCGGGGTACCGTGCGGGTGCGGCCGCGCCCGCGGGTCGTCGTGATGTCCACCGGCTCCGAACTCGTCCAGCCGGGCGAGCCGTTGGCGCACGGCCAGATCTTCGACTCCAACAGCTTCGCCCTCGCCGCCGCCGCCCGCGCCGCGGGCGCCATCGCCTACCGGGTAGGCGCCGTCCCGGACGACGCGGACGTGCTGCGCTCCACCATCGAGGACCAGTTGGTCCGCGCCGACCTGCTGGTCACCACCGGCGGGGTCAGCGTCGGCGCGTACGACGTGGTCAAGGAGGCGCTCACCGAGGTCGGCGAGGAGGAGGGCGGCGGGGTCGACTTCCGCACGCTCGCCATGCAGCCCGGCAAGCCCCAGGGCTTCGGCGCGGTGGGCCCCGACCACACCCCGCTGCTGGCGCTGCCCGGCAACCCGGTGTCGTCGTACGTCTCCTTCGAACTGTTCGTACGCCCCGCCATCCGTGCCCTGATGGGCCTCCCGGAGGTCCACCGCCCGCGTACGCGGGCCACCCTCACGGTGGACGAGCCGCTGCGCTCCCCCAAGGGCCGCCGTCAGTTCCTGCGCGGCAACCACGAGGACGGCGAGGTCACTCCCGTGGGTGGCAGCGGCTCCCATCTGATCGCCGCGCTGGCCCACGCCAACGCGCTGATCGTGCTCCCCGAGGACACGACCGAGGCCGGGCCCGGCACCGAGGTCGAGGTCGTCCTGCTCGGCTGACCGCACCGCCCCCCGCGCGGGGCCACGAAGGGGTCCCGGCCCGGTGCCCGCGCCGACTTGGCGGTACCGTGGCGCGCACAGGAGGCCCACGCAACGCCCGCGCCGGCGGGCCGCGAAGGGGAAGCACCGCACACCATGAGTACGCACGACCGACTGACGCACATCGACGAGGCGGGCGCGGCCCGCATGGTCGACGTATCCGGGAAGGAAGTGACCGCGCGCACCGCCCGTGCCAGTGGCCGGGTGCTCGTGTCCCCGCGCGTGGTCGAGCTGCTGCGCGGTGAGGGGGTGCCCAAGGGCGACGCTCTGGCCACCGCCCGGATCGCGGGCATCATGGGCGCCAAGCGCACCCCGGACCTGATCCCGCTGTGCCACCCGCTGTCGGTGTCCGGTGTGACGCTGGACCTCGCGGTCACGGACGAGGGCGTGGAGATCCTGGCCACCGTGAAGACCACCGACCGCACCGGCGTGGAGATGGAGGCGCTCACCGCGGTGTCCGTCGCCGCGCTGACCGTGGTCGACATGGTGAAGGCGGTCGACAAGGGCGCCGTCATCTCCGACGTGCGCGTGGAGGAGAAGTCGGGCGGCAGGTCCGGTCACTGGAGCCGGGCGTGAGCGGCACCCCGTACCGCGCGCTGGTCGTCACCGCCTCCAACCGTGCCGCCGCCGGGGTCTACGCCGACAAGGGCGGTCCCGCCGTGGCCGAGGGACTCACCCGCCTCGGCTTCACCGTGGACGGACCCGAGGTGGTCCCGGACGGCGACCCGGTCGAGGCCGCCCTGCGCGCGGCCGTGGCGGCCGGGTACGACGCGGTCGTCACCACCGGCGGCACCGGCATCTCACCCACCGACCGCACCCCCGAGGCCACCCGCGCGGTCCTCGACCACGAGGTGCCGGGCATCGCCGAGGCGATCCGGGCGTACGGGCGCGAGAAGGTGCCCACCGCCGCGCTCTCCCGGGGCCTGGCCGGGGTCGCGGGCGGCACGCTGATCGTGAACCTGCCCGGTTCCAGCGGCGGGGTCCGCGACGGGCTCGCCGTGCTGGAGCCGCTGCTGAAGCACGCCGTCGACCAGCTCCGCGGCGGCGACCACCCCCGGCCCGACGCTCCGGGCCGCACGGGCGCCGGGGGTGCGAGCTGACCGGCAGATCGTGGCCCGTGGCGCTGGTGGACGGGGATGTCGTCCTGCGGCCGATAAGGGTGCGCGACCAGCGTGCCTGGCGCGAGGTCAACCGGCGCAACCGGGACTGGCTGCGCCCCTGGGAGGCGACCATCCCGCCGCCCACCCCGACCGGGCCGATCACCCGCCGGCCCACCTACCGCCAGATGATCCGGCACCTGCGCGCCGAGGCGGGGGCGGGCCGGATGCTGCCGTTCGTCATCGAGTACCAGGGGCGCCTGGTCGGCCAGCTCACGGTCGCCGGGATCACCTGGGGCTCCATGTGCTCGGGGCACATCGGCTACTGGGTGGACGAGTCCGTCGCCGGGCGCGGGGTGATGCCGACCGCCGTCGCGCTCGCGTCCGACCACTGCTTCCGCGCGGTGGGCCTGCACCGGCTGGAGGTCTGCATCCGCCCGGAGAACCGGCCCAGCCGCCGCGTGGTGGAGAAGCTCGGCTTCCGTGAGGAGGGGCTGCGGCCGCGCTATCTGCACATCGACGGCGCCTGGCGCGACCATCTGGTCTACGCGCTCACGGCCGAGGAGATCCCCGACGGTTTGGTGGACCGCTGGCGGCGCACGCGTGCGGAACGGCCGGGGAATGCGAACAGCACCGGAAATTGAATAACTGTTCGAATTAATCCCGGAGGCGACCGAGTCTGCCGTCTCTCTTGCCTGTCCCTTCCAACTCTCCTGCGTGTCTGTCGCATGTCTCTGGCATGTGTCCGGGCATTCAATTCCCCCCTTCGACGGTCCGCTGATCGCATCGGTCGCAAAAAAAGCTGGAAATATCAGCCTGATCGTGCGACACACCGACTCAATTGGCGGATGGCCTCGGGCAAACCCCTCTACCGTGTGAGGCGTGAGCAGCAGCGGCCTCATCTACGCAGTCATCGTCGGGGCCTGGGCCGCCTACTTGGTGCCGATGTGGCTCCGTAGGCAGGACGAGCTGAACGAGGCCCGTCCGACGGAACGCTTCAGCACCGCCATCCGGCTGCTGTCCGGGAGGGCGGGTATGGAGCGTCGGTACGCCAAGGACCTGCGGGCGCGCTCCACCCCGGAGGGGGAGCCGGACGCCGGTGACCCGGACGCCGCCACCGACTCGGTGGACGTCCGGGCCTTCGCCGTGCCTCCGACGCGCCGTCAGGTCCGGGCGGACATCGAGCCGGAGCGGCAGTCGCGGGCGGAAGCCCCGCGCGACCAGGCGGCCGTACCGGCCCCCAAGTCCCCTTCGTCCCCGTCCGGGCATGCGCAGCCGTCCCGCCCCGCGCGGGCGCCCGAACCCCAGCACGCCCCCGCACCCGCCCGGCGCACGCCCTCGGCGCAGACCGCGGCGGCGCGCGCCCAGCGCACGAAGGCGCTCGCCCGTAGGCGGCGCACCACCGTGCTGCTCTTCCTCGCCTTCACCCTCGGCGCGATCGCCGCCGCGGTGGGGGGCCTGGCCCTCCTCTGGGTACCGGCGGTGCCCGCCGTACTGCTCAGCGCGTACATCGGTTATCTCCGCCGGCAGGAACGGCGCCGGTTCGCGTTCCAGATGGACCGCAGGAGCGCCGAGGACGCGGCTGCGCGGCTGCGTGAGCGCGCCCGTCAGCCGCGCCGCCGCGAGGCCGCCGAGGCGGACGTCGTCGCCGGCGAGCCGGAGGAGGGAACGGGGCCGCACACCGACCCCGCGCTGTCCGCCGCCCTCGCCGCCGACCGGCGCGCGCTGGTCGAGCAGACCGATCACGCCGAGTGGGTCGACCAGCAGCGCGAGCGGCAGCGCCGGCCGGGCCACGGAGAGAGCTGGGACCCGGTCCCGGTGCCGCTGCCCACCTATGTGACCGCGCCGGTCGCCCCCCGTGCCACCGCCGATGTCGACCTGGGTGCCCCCGGCACCTGGAGCTCGGCCCGCTCCAGCGCCGTCACCCCGGACCAGCGTCCCGAGGTCCCGGCGGCCGGTCCGGCGCCGGCCGAGGAGAGCACGGAGGACGACCGGGGCGACGCCCGCCGCAGCGCCTCCGCCCGCCGGTCCCGCGAGCGCGGCCGCACCCCGCTGTTCGATCAGTACGAGGAGGGTGGCCGCCCCCGCGCCGCCAACGAGTGACCCATGCCCTGACCAGTCAGGGAGCGGATTTCCGAGCACCCCGATCGGGATGCTAGAGTTTCACTCGTTGCAAGGGCCTGTGGCGCAGTCTGGTAGCGCACCTCGTTCGCATCGAGGGGGTCTGGGGTTCAAATCCCCACAGGTCCACACAACATGAAGCCCCAGTCGGCGTAAGTCGGCTGGGGCTTCGGCGTGTTCAGAGCTGCTTCGCGTAGCAGAGGCTGTTGTCGTGGTGGCGGTAGTAGCCGAACTTGGCGCACGGGGCGTAGCCGCTGGAGGTGTACAGGGCGATGGCCTCGGGCTGTTCGGTGCCGGTCTCCAGGACCATGCGGGTACGGCCGGCCGCGCGGGCGTCCGCCTCCAGTTCCGCCAGGATGCGGCGGGCCAGGCCGCGGCCGCGCACCTGGGCGACGACGAACATGCGCTTCAGCTCGGCGTCGCCGTCCTGGTTGCCCTCCTCGTTCAGGTCCTGGCTGCGCCAGCCGCCCGTGGCGACCGGGCGGTCCCGCTCGTCGTAGGCGATCAGGTAGGTGCCTCTGGGCGGGTCGAAGTCGGCGGGGTCCAGGGCGGTGGCGTCGCCGCCGTCGCCGTAGCGCACGTGGTACTCGGCCTGGACCTCATCGTTGAGTTTCACGGCGTCGGGGTGGTCGAAGCGAACGCGGCGTATATTCATGCTGGGCATCGTACTTCTATGCGGTCGGCGGGCGTCGGACTCCACCAGTGTGCCGGTATCGTGCCCTGGTGCTGACTGTGACCTCGGTGAATGTGAACGGACTGCGGGCCGCCGCCAAGAAGGGCTTCGTGGAGTGGCTGGACCGGACCCCGGCCGACGCGGTCTGCCTCCAGGAGGTGCGCGCCGAGCCACAGCAGCTTCCCGAGCAGGTGAGGCAGCCCGAGGGCTGGCATGTCGTGCACGCGCCCGCCGCGGTCAAGGGCCGGGCGGGCGTCTCCCTCTACACGCGCCGTGAGCCCGACCGGGTACGCGTCGGCTTCGGCTCGGCGGAGTTCGACGGCTCGGGCCGCTATGTCGAGGCCGACCTGCCCGGTGTGACCATCGCCTCGCTGTATCTGCCCTCGGGCGAGGTCGGCACCGGGCGGCAGGACGAGAAGTTCCGCTTCATGGGCGAGTTCCTGGCCCATCTGAAGGGGCTGCGCGAGCGGGCCGCCGCCGACGGCCGCGAGGTCCTGGTCTGCGGCGACTGGAACATCGCGCACCAGCAGGCCGACCTGAGGAACTGGCGCGCCAACACCAGGAACTCCGGCTTCCTGCCCGAGGAGCGGGAGTGGCTGAGCCGGGTGCTCGCCCCCGGGGACGGCGGGTACGTGGACGTGGTCCGCGCCCTGCACCCCGGCGTCGAGGGCCCGTACAGCTGGTGGTCCTACCGGGGCCGTGCTTTCGACAACGACTCCGGCTGGCGCATCGACTACCACCTGGCCACCCCGGGCCTCGCCGCGAAGGCGGTCAAGGGGTACGTGGAGCGCGCGGCCACCCACCCCGAGCGCTGGTCCGACCACGCGCCGGTCACGGTGGTGTACGGGCGCTAGCCGCGCTTGGTGAGCCGCCGGTCCAGCGCCAGGGACAGTTCCGCCTCCACCACGCTGCGGGCCAGTGGGCGCAGGCGGTGCAGGGAGTCCTCGGGGGCGTGGCGCCGGATCAGCTCGGCGAAGAGGGCCGCGAGAGCGTCCGCGTGCTCGCGGACCCGGGCGCCCGCCGCCAGCACCTCGGCCAGCGGGATGCCCTCGCGGACCAGCGCCGAGGAGACGTCCAGCAGGCGGCGGCTGATGTGGACGATCTCGTCGCCGTCGGTGCCGAGGTAACCGAGGTTCATCGCGGCCGCCAGGTTCTCCGGGGTCACGTCGTCCTCGAAGCGGGCCGCCAGTTCCTCCGGGGTCAGCCGGACCGGCTCCTCCTCGGTGGGCGGGGCGACACCCAGCAGGTCGGCCACGTCCCGGCCGTGGTCCAGCGCCTCCGCCAGCTCGGCTATGCCGTTCAGCGTGTGCCCGCGCTCCAGGAGTGCCGCGATGGTGCGCAGACGGGCCAGGTGATGGTCGTCGTACCAGGCGATACGGCCCTCTCGGCGGGGCGGCGGGATCAGTCGGCGTTCGCGGTAGAAGCGCAGGGTGCGCACGGTGATCCCGGCGGCGCGCGCCAGCTCGTCCATGCGGTACTCGCGCCCGCCGGTCTGTCCGCCGCTGTGTCCGCCGTCTTCTGCCACGCCCGCAGCCTATGGCGTACCGCCGGTAACTTTCCTTCCCGCGCCCCCTACCGCTCGGTACGGAGCTGTTCTACAGTCCCATTGCGCCAGTGTTCACTGGCGGAGTCCGAGGATGCGTGGAGGCGTCGGGATGGCCGAGCACGAGCATGTACGGGTGGCGGTGATCGGGTCCGGGTTCGGCGGGCTGGGGGCCGCCGTGCGGCTGCGGCAGGAGGGGATCACCGACTTCGTCGTCCTGGAGCGCGCGGGCAGCGTCGGCGGGACCTGGCGGGACAACAGCTACCCCGGCTGCGCCTGTGACGTGCCGTCGCACCTGTACTCCTTCTCCTTCGCCCCGAACCCCGACTGGCCGCGCACCTTCTCCGGGCAGGAGCACATCCGCGCCTATCTGGAGCGCGTCGCCGACGACTTCGGGCTCCGCCCGCACCTGCGCTTCGACTCCGAGGTCGAGCTGATGACCTGGGACGAGGACGAGCTGCGCTGGGACATCGAGACCGCGAGCGGCTCCCTCACCGCCGACATGGTGGTCTCCGCCACCGGACCGCTGTCCGACCCCAAGATCCCCGCGATCCCGGGACTCGACTCCTTCCCCGGCCGGGTGTTCCACTCCGCCCGCTGGGACCACGACTACGACCTGCGCGGCAAGCGGGTCGCCGTGGTCGGCACCGGTGCCTCCGCGATCCAGATCGTCCCCTCCATCCAGCCCCAGGTGGGCAGGCTCACCGTCTTCCAGCGCACCCCGCCCTGGGTCATGCCCCGCGTGGACCGGGCCATCGGCGCCGCCGAGCGCAGGCTGCACCAGGCACTGCCCTTCACCGCGCGCCTGCGGCGCGGGCTGCTCTGGGGCATCCGGGAACTCCAGGTGCAGGCGTTCACCAAGCACCCCGGCGAACTCGGCCCGGTCGAGCGGCTCGCCAGGCGCAACATGGCCCGCGCCATCAAGGACCCGGCCCTGCGCGCCAAGCTCACCCCCGACTACCGCATCGGCTGCAAGCGCATCCTGCTGTCCAGCGCGTACTACCCGGCGCTGGCCCGGCCCAACGTGGACGTGGTGGCCAGCGGGGTCACCGAGATCCGGGGCTCCACCGTGGTCGCCGCCGACGGCACCGCGACCGAGGTCGACGCGATCGTCTTCGGCACCGGTTTCCACGTCACCGACATGCCCATCGCCGAGCGAGTGGTCGGCGCCGGGGGCAGGACGCTCGCCGAGGCGTGGCAGGGCGGGATGGCGGCGCTGCGCGGCGGTTCGGCGGCCGGGTTCCCGAACTGGCTGAGTGTGATCGGGCCCAACACCGGCCTGGGCAACTCCTCGATGATCCTGATGATCGAGTCCCAGCTCAACTACCTCGCCGACTACCTGCGCCGGCTCGACACCCTCGGCGGCCGCACCGCGCTCGACGCCCGCCCCGCAGCCGTCGACCGCTGGAACCGGCGGGTGCAGGAGCGGATGAGGCGCACCGTCTGGAACACCGGCGGCTGCACCAGCTGGTACCTGGACGCCGGCGGCCGCAACACCACCGTCTGGCCCGGCACCACCACCGAGTTCCGCCAGGCCACCCGCCGCGTCGACCTCACCGAGTACGAGGTGCTGCGCGGGCCCGCGCGGGCCGGGACGACCGCCGTCCGGAGCGAGGCGACCGCGTGAGCCGCGCCATGGAGATCCCCTCCACCGACGGCGCCCGGCTGCACGTGGAGGTGCACGGCCCCGAAGGCGCCCCGCCCGTCGTCCTCTCCCACGGCTGGACCTGCTCGACCGCCGTCTGGGCCGCGCAGACCGAGGAGCTGGCCCGCGACCACCGGGTCATCGCCTACGACCAGCGCGGGCACGGCCGGAGCCCGTACAACCCGGTCTGCTCCACCGACGCGCTCGCCGACGACCTCGAAGCGGTGCTCGCCGCCACCCTGGCGCGTGGGGAACGCGCGCTGATCGTCGGCCACTCCATGGGCGGCATGACGATCATGTCCGCCTCGGGCCGCCCCCGCTTCCAGGAGCACGCCGCCGCCGCGCTGCTGTGCAGCACCGGCAGCGGACGGCTGACCGCCGGCGCGCGCGTGGTGCCGCTGCGCGCCGGACGGACCCGCACCTGGCTCACCGGGCACATCCTCGGCTCACGCCCCCCGCTCGGACCGGTCACACCCCTGGCCAGGAAGATCCTCAAGTACGCCACCATGGGCCCCGGTTCGGCCCCGCACCTGGTGGACACCTGCGCCCGGATCGTGCACGCCTGCCCGCGCGCCGCCCGGCACGCCTGGGGCGGGGTGCTGGACGAACTCGATCTCGACCACGGCGTACGGCAGTTGACCGTCCCCACCGCCGTGCTGCACGGCAGCGCCGACCGGCTCACGCCGCCGTCACACGCCCGCGCCCTGATCGCGGAGCTGCCCGACTGCGCGGGCTCGACCGAGCTGTTCGGCATCGGCCACATGACCCCGGTGGAGGCACCGGAAGCGGTGACCGGCCGGATACGGGAACTCGTCAGCATGTACGTCACGGGGAGCATCCCCGTCACCCTGGAGGAGGGCGCATGAGCAGGGTCGGACTCGAAGGACAGGTGGCCGTGGTCACCGGCGCGGCACGCGGCGTCGGGGAACTGCTGGCCCGCAAACTCTCCGCGCGCGGCGCCAGGGTGGCGCTCGTCGGCCTGGAGGAGGACGAGCTGAAGGCCGTCTCCGGGCGGCTGTACGGCGAGAGCGCGTACTGGTACGCCGATGTCACCGACCACGAGGCGATGGGCCGGGTCGCCGCCGAGGTGAAGGAGCGGTTCGGCAAGGTCGACATCGTGGTGGCCAACGCCGGGGTGGCGAGCGGCGGTCCGTTCGCCGGCTCCGACCCGGTGGCCTGGCGGCGGGTGATCGAGGTCAACCTGATCGGTTCGGCCGTCACCGCCCGCGCCTTCCTGCCGGTACTCACCGAGAGCCGCGGCTATCTGCTCCAGATCGCCTCCCTCGCCGCGATCACCCCGGCGCCGATGATGACGGCGTACTGCGCCTCCAAGTCCGGCGTGGAGGCGTACGCGCACAGCCTGCGCGGCGAAGTCGGCCATCTGGGCGTGCGGGTGGGCGTCGCGTACCTGTCCTGGACCGACACCGACATGGTGCGCGGCGCCGACCAGGACGACGTGATGCGGGAGTTGAGGCAGCGGCTGCCGTGGCCGTCCAACAAGACGTACCCGCTGGGCCCGGCCGTCGACCGGCTGGTCGACGGGATCGAGCGGCGCTCGGCGCATGTGTACGGGCAGTGGTGGCTGCGTGGGATGCAGGGCGTGCGCGGCTACATGCCGGCGCTCATCGGCACCGTCGGACAGCGCGAGATGCGCCGGTACGCGGACCGGCTGACCGGCATGCGCTCCGGTCTGGTCGGGGCGGGCGGCGCGGCCGACGAGCGGGCCCGTACTACACAGCGTAACTGATCGACATGCGGAGGGTGTTCGCCCGTGTGAATCTGGTCGAGGCCCCACGGAGGGCCGACCCCGTCTCACCAGGGATGTGAACCCACATGGGTATGAAGGACCAGTTCCAGGAGAAGTCCCGCAAGATGCAGGACCAGGCCAAGGAGAAGGCCGGCCAGGCCAAGGAGAAGGCCGGGCAGACCCGCGAGAAGGCCGGCCAGCGCGGCCCGCAGGGGCGTGACCACCAGGAGCGCGCCCACCAGCCCCAGCGCGACCGCGCCGAGGGCGGCGTGCGTGAGGCGGAGGACCGCTTCGACCCGGACCACACCGCCTGACGCGGCAGCTCCGGCACAAGCCACGCGGCGGGGCACCCGGTACGTCCGG